>CANJRM010000008.1 GCA_947476645.1 Bacteroidota bacterium | reverse complement strand
CCTTCAACTTCATCTTCGCCATCTCCACCAGCTCCTTCAAATACTTATTCTCCTGCTCCAGCAATTCCATCTTGTGCTTCATGCCATTTAATTCTTCTTCCTTTACTTTTAATTGTTCGGCACAGTTTCCCTCGTTCGGTTTCTTCGTCACAAACAATTCAAAGAAATTATACTTAAGAAATTCGCCCGCTTTAAGCATCTCGCTTATGCGCCAGTCATTTCGCCTCAATAGTTTGTAGGCAGAATCATTACTAAGGTACATGGCCTTGGCCAAATCTACTGCAGTTAGGTGTTTAGTAAATAACTGCTGACTTGCTATTAGGTTCACTTGTGGAACCGATTCGTCTACTAGTGCCATATTTTATTCGTTTCATGCAAAATAAACCATGTTTTCCTAAAAAATACAGTCAACAGTAGGTTTTGTGCATCTTACAATAGGTATTACTTAACTTACTATAAAAACTACTTAACTAACAATCGGCAAAACTTATCTTAAAATACATAAAGCTTGTCTTTAAATAACGAACCATATACGCACAATATATATTACTCAATTTACAATAAACACTCCTTCACTTACAATATATTCTACTCATCTTACAATAACAAAAGCTTATCTCACAATAAATAAAGCTCAACTTCATCTAAACTGAATATCGGCACGCAGAATAAATATATTTCGCATATTCGCTAAACCTCACATTCGCTTATTAAAATGAAACAATCCTTCCTCAACGCACAACAGCTTCCGCTTATTATTGAACCTAACGGCAACGGAAATTCCAAACAGGAATTACTGCAATGGATGCGCGCGAACAAAGAAGAGTTAGAGAAAAAATTTTTTAAGCATGGTGCTATTCTGTTTCGTGGTTTCGAAATTGATACACCAAAAGCTTTTGAAGATGTTGCGCTTCAAGTGGACAATCGTTTGAAAAATGATTACTACGGTACTTCTCCGCGAAACATTGTGAAGGACACCACTTACGTTTATACCGCAAGTGAGCTGCCGGGTTATTATCCCATTCCGCAGCACTGCGAAATGACTTATGTGAAACACCCGCCCATCAGTATATTTTTTTATTGCCACGTGGAACCTTCTTACGGTGGCGAATCGCCTTTGTGCAATTTCCGGAAAGTATATGCTGAACTGAATCCGAAAATTCGTGAAGCGTTCGACACGAAAGGAATTATTACCGTGCGCAATTATTCGAACCCGAAAAAAAATAATCCGTTCAATTTATTTCAACTAAAGAAGTGGAACGAAATTTTTCATACCAACGATAAAGCCGAAGTAGAAAAACAATGCCGTGAACAAGAAATAGAATTTAAATGGATGAAAGACGATAACCTTCGACTACTGCATCGCACACCGGCTACAATTACCCATCCCGTTAGCTGTGAAAAAGTTTGGTTCAATCACTCGCAGGTTTTTCATCCCGCAAGCGCACCCGTGGAATATAAATTCATTCACGCGCATCAGCAGCGGGCAAAAACTTTTTTCTGGAAAACATTCATTGCTGCTATGGTGAAAATTAAATCACTACACACCAAACCCATTGAGCAAAGCATGAACGTAATCTTTGGCGATGGCACTCCGGTGCCAGATAGTTATATGCAGCACATTGAAGAAGTCATCTGGAAAAACCTAGTCATCATTCCCTGGAAACAAAACGATGTAATAGCGCTTGATAATTTCAGCACCGCGCACGGACGTTTACCTTTCGAAGGCAACCGACAAATTTTGGTTTGCTGGAGTGCATAATAAACCATGAACGAACTCGACACCATAAAAATCTCTTTCAGCGAACACGGCTTAATGGTGCTCAACGTCATTCTCGGCTTCATCCTGTTCGGTATCGCGCTCGAGCTCAAAAAAGAAGATTTCATCAACCTGATTAAAAACAAGAAGACAACCTTTGTCGGGCTCTCGGCACATTTCATTTTACTGCCGCTGCTCACTTTCACACTCGTAAAACTTTTGCATCCACCGCCATCGGTTGCACTTGGAATGATTCTCGTGGGTGCCTGCCCCGGAGGAAACATGAGCAACATGTTCACTCACCTTGCCAAAGGAAACACCGCGCTAGCTGTCGGCCTCACTTCCGTTTCACACATGCTCGCCATCGTCATGACACCCTTCAACTTTTCTTTCTACGGTGGATTAACTACCGAAACTGCCGCGCTGCTCAAAACAATTCACCTCGATATTTTCGATGTGTTTCAAACAATTGTTTTTGTTATCGGCATTCCGCTCGTGGTTGGAATTTTTTTGAATTACAAAAAACCCTTGCTGGCAGAAAAACTGAAGAAGATTATGAAACCGTTTTCGCTGATTGCCTTTGCTGCTTTTCTTATTGGAGCATTCGCGGGCAATGCAAAAGTTTTCACCGCAAACTTCACCACCATTATGCCGCTGGTGGTTATCCATAATGCAATAGCACTAAGTGGTGGTTTTCTTTTTGCCAAACTATTGCGCTTAGAATTTCGCGATGTAAAAACCATCACCTTCGAAACCGGAGTGCAGAATGCAGGTCTTGGACTCATTCTCATTTTCACTTTCTTTAATGGCTTAGGTGGTATGGCAATTGTTGCTGCCAGCTGGGGAGTGTGGCATTTGGTAAGCGGAGGCGTGCTGGCTTTTTACTGGGGCAGAAAAACTACTGCGTAGCTATCACCGTTTCTCCGTCAATCGTTACATCGCCTTTCTTCGCCAACACTGTTACATCGTGCGGCAATAAAATAGTAACCTGACTTCCGAGTTTTATTAAACCAATTACCTCTCCTTGTTTCACATCCTGATTAGGATGGGTGTAGTCCACAATTCTTCTGGCTAAAAAACCGGCAATCTGAATCACCTTATATTTTTTGCCCGTGGTGGTTTCCATTAAAAACTCATTGTGCTCATTCTCGAAACGAATACCGAACCGGTTACTCATCACCACAGCATTATTAAAACTTCCTTTGGTATATATTTCTGACATTACTTTTCCGGCAGTTGGTGCTCGCTGAAAGTGAACGTTGGTTGGATCCATTTGTATCGAAACAATTGTTCCGGCTGTATCAACATCCTTTGTCCACACGTTGATAGTTCCGAATTCCTTTTTCAAAATAGTAAGACTTGCTGTGTTCCATTTATTTACTGAAACCACAACGCCATTTGCCGGTGCCACGAAAACAGAATCGTTGTTTGGAATATTTCTTGCCGGCTGCCGCAAAAACCAAAACTGGTAATAAGCAAACATTAAAACAGATATAGCTAGAATGGCAATTAAACTTCGCTTCACAATTTTCATACTGCGAAACTAAAAGAAGAGAGAAGAGTTGTTGAAATTATTTTGTAGAGGCAGAAGCAGAAGCCGGGTCAATAAACAGGTAGTAACCATTTGCGCCCACATAAACTTCGGGTAAGCGATTTGTTCTTTCAAACATTTGGTAACCCTGTTGTAAATTTTTCCAGAGCTTTGAATTGATAGCAAACTCTCTGAAACGCGAATAATATTCCATGTTGATTACTGTCGGTTTAAAAGGAAAAATCTGCACCGGAATTTTCTGCTGTCCGTTTGTTTTTGCTTTCACCGCACAGATGTAAATATCTTCGATGTAGTAATTACTCATAGCCATACATCCCGCACTCGCCTGCCCGCCATGAATATAAATATCACCACCTTTACGTGGCGCATTGCTCAATCGCATATCCGATTCGTTCGGATAACTTACCCCTAACGACAAATGATAATTGCTCTGTGGGTTAAAATCGTTGATGTAATAAAAACCTTCGGGCACCTGACAATCGCCCTGCTGGCGTTTTGGTCCCAGGCTTCCACTCATTGAATAAATTCCAAACTGATTAAACAAAACATATTTTCCATCTGGCTTCTGCACCCAAACTTCCATAATAGCTTCCTGCTTAAACACCCTCAAAAACATATTGCCGAAAGTTTCCTCTGGAATTTCCTTTGAACGACATTTCATTTTAAAGTATTCTTCCTTGCGCGAATAGGCATCATTCACGCGCTCAAAATTTTTCTGCATATCCTCAAACGATAAATTGCCCGGCATAAATGCCGAGGTAATAGCAAAAACAAGTAAGAGAAAGACAACCTTCATTCCTTTCATGAACAGATAACGCTTCTTTTGGTTCCTTTATTGCAACGCAATGTTCAAATTATATACGGCACAAAGGTAAAATGGGTTTCGGGAAAGATTTGTTTTTTACACCATCAACACCCTGTATTAATTGTAAATGGTTAAATAAAATTTATAGCCCTTATTATTAGGGCTGTGAATTGTTAGATAAACTTTCTTCTTTAAAATTTTGATTAACCGTTTTCAAAAGAAGATAAACACCAATTCACACCCAGTGTTACTTGGAGAAGTGCGCCAATCCTCAAAAGTGCAGGTTTATTCACAAGCTGTGGATAGTGATGTTGACATAAGAAACTGCATAAGTTTACGCTAACATCGTGTGGATTACTGTGTGGATTACCTAAAACATTTCCAAGAAAAAAAGAATGAAGAAACGGACGTGTTTTAAATCGGCTAAACCAAAAATAGTTGCAAGCTACTTACCCACAGTTTTCAACCTTAATTAACAGGGTAGGTGTGGAAAGCGATTTTACTTATTATAAAGCTTCATTTCGTCAATGTATTTCCAAACCGGCTCAGGAAGAAAATACTGCATCGAAATTCCGTTCTTTAAATTCTCTCTAATGAAAGTGGCGGAAATATCGAGAAATGGAAATTCTAGAAAATAAATCTTCTTGTTCTTGGGAAAAGGATTTGTGTCGGCATTTCTTCTGCGGTAAACATAAATAGGGTAGTTCTGTAAAATCAATTCATAGTTCTTCCATTTATGAAGTGTTTCCAAATTATCGCTACCCATAATTAAAGAGAACTCATGTTGCGGATATTTTTCTTGGAGATAAGTGAGCGTATCAATGGTATAGCTCGGCTTCGGCAATTTAAACTCAATGTTCGATGCCTTTAGGTTTTTGTTGTCTTCAATAGCGAGGTTGATTAAATGCAATCGGTCGTATTCGCGAAGCAAAGTTTCTTTTTGCTTCAATGGATTTTGCGGACTCACCACCAACCAAACCTTTTGCAACTCCGTTGTCTCACAAACATAGTTGGCAATAATCAAATGACCATTGTGAACCGGATTAAACGAGCCGAAGAAGAGACCGATTTTCATTTGGAGTTGTTGTCAAAATCTTTTGTAGAAAGCCAGTTGCGCTTAAAGGCAAAATAGGTAAGTATCACAGCAATAAATGCCATGGCAGCCACTAACTCCCAAAAGCCGTTTATATCATCGGTGTGTGGTATGTGTGTAAAGTTCATACCGTAAATGCTGGCGATAAAATTCAACGGCAGCAACACAAACGAAACACCGGTCAATGTTTTCATTACGTTGTTCATCTTGTGGTTTTGCAGCGAGTAATATAAATCCATCAAACCACTTAATTGGTCGCGCAAAAAATCGAGCTCTTCCACATTACGAGTCATGTGGTCTTGCAAATCGCGCAGGTAATATTTATTGTCGGCTTCGAAGTATTCAATTTCATTGCGAATTAAATTCGTAATAAGGTCGCGAACGGGCACAATGTTTTTGCGCATGTAAAGCACTTCGCTTTTTAATTGTTGTAAGGTAAGTAATTGTGAATCGTTAGAATTAGAAAAAATTTCCTGCTCCAACTTTTCCACGCGTACTTCTACATCCTCTATCACTAAAAAATACTGGTCAATTATAGTATCGAGCAAAGTATAAAGCAGATAATCTTCGCCTTTCTTTCGAATGTTGCCGGTGTTATTGGTCAGCTTGTCTCCAACTAATTTTTTAAAAACACCAAACTCCTTTTCTCGAAAACTAAGCAACACATTATCGCGTAGCACTAAACTCACTTGCTGGTCTTGTACTTCACCATTTACCAGCGAAAACATGCGCAACACCACATACAAGGAATCATTATAGTCCTCAATTTTTGCCCGCTGATTCGGATTTTGAATATCTTCCAGAACAAGCGGGTGCAAATTGTAAAGTTCTGCTGCCTGCCGTAGCATTTCTTTGTCTTCTATACCTAAAATGTTGACCCAGTTGACATGCGCGCTTTTATCTTTTAAAGCGCTGGCTTGCAGCGAAGCTGTTTCTTCGTATATGAATTCGCTTTCGTTGTAGTGGTAAAAAGAAATTTTCGATTTTGAATCGGTAGCCATTGCGCTGCGCAAAATAATAATAACTGATAGATTCGTGCGCGATGGAAAGAATCACAAGTCCACAAAATCCTAAAATTAAAAACCTGAAGAAGCTCGAAAAAACGAGCGAGCGCAGAGAACAAAATTTGATTTTGATTGAAGGTTTGCGTGAAATCGTTTTGGCACATCGCGCGGGCTACGAAATAGAATCGCTTTTTGTTTGCGAAGAAATTTTCACCGATTCGAAAGAATATCCATTCAAAGAATTAAAAGCAATCAACCAACAGTTCTCTATTTCAAGAGCTGTTTACGATTCGCTCGCTTACCGCGAAACAACCGAAGGAATTATTGTCACAGCAAAACCGAAAAGCCATTCACCTGAAAGCATTTCCCTCAAAAGTAATTCACTCATACTTGTAATCGAAGCGGTTGAAAAGCCAGGCAACCTCGGAGCCATGTTGCGCAATTGTGATGCAGCCGGAGTTGATGCAGTAATTATTTGCGATGCAAAAACCGATATCTACAATCCGAATGTAATTCGCTCGAGCATAGGAACGGTTTTTACTAATCAAATTGCAGTGTGTGAAACGAAAGGCGCCATTGAGTTTTTGAACAAGAACAGCATCACTACTTATGCGGCAGAATTAAGCGCAACGAAATTTTACTACGAACAAAACTTTAAAAACGCAACAGCCATAGTTGTAGGAACAGAAGCAACAGGATTAAGTAGTGAATGGTTGAATGCTGCTGACGAGAAAATAAAAATACCGATGCTCGGAGAAATTGATTCGCTCAATGTGAGCGTGAGTGCAGGAATACTTTTATTCGAAGCGGTGCGACAAAGAGGAGATAAATAATGGAACAGAAAGAAAAGAAGGACGCTTATGCAGCATTGAAGATTGCAGCCTTCAGAAATTTTCAGCTATCGAGATTCATGCTCACGTTTGCCGTGCAAATGGCAGAGACAATTATTGCTTGGAAAATTTACGAACTCACGCACGACAAACTTGCTCTTGGTTTGCTTGGTTTAAGTGAAGCGCTTCCATTTATTATCACCTCTTTTTATGGCGGACACGCGGCTGATTTATTTAACCGCTACAAAATTGCACGAAGAACAATTCTGGGCATCACGATTTGCTTTGCAGTGATTGGAATTATTTTGAGTGGCGATGCAACGCTCTTTAAACTTTACGGAGCACTTCCTATTTATTTAATCATTGGTATCAGCGGAATTATCCGCGGTTTTATGGCACCAGCTTATCAAAGCATTTTTCCGCAATTGATTCCGCGGGAACTTTATCCGAATGCCGCTACCTGGGGAAGTAACGCATGGCAAACTGCGGCAGTTCTAGGACCCGCACTCGGAGGAATTATTTACGGATACTCCAATGTTGAATTTTCATTTGCTTTTGCAGTTGTCATCATGCTTCTTTCGTTTTTCGTTTTTCTGCGCGTGCCTATAAAAGAAACACCTCCCAAAGAAAAAACAGAAACGCTTTATCAATCGCTTACTGCAGGTTTGCGATTTGTTTTTAATAAACAGGAGATGCTTTCTGCAATTTCGCTCGATTTATTTGCGGTCTTGTTTGGTGGTGCGGTTGCGCTACTCCCTGTTTTTGCCAGCGATATTTTGCATGTGGGGCCCGAAGGTTTAGGAATATTGCGCGCTTCTCCGTTTTTCGGAAGTGTGGTGATGGGATTGTTTCTTGCTTACTATCCGCCAACAGTAAATGCAGGAAGAAATTTATTGGTAGCAGTAACAGGTTTCGGTTTAGCAACAATTGCTTTTGCTTTTTCTGAAAACTTCTTGTTGTCTTTTTGTATGCTATTTCTTACGGGCGCATTCGACAACGTGAGTGTGGTGATTCGTCAAACTATTTTACAAACCATGACACCCGATAACATGCGCGGAAGAGTAAGTGCCGTAAATCAGATTTTCATTGCATCATCGAATGAAATCGGAGCGTTCGAAAGCGGGCTTGCCGCAAAATTATTCGGCACCATTCCTTCTGTAATTTTTGGCGGATGTATGACACTTGTTGTAGTGAGCACCACATTTTTGTTTGCTCCGAAGATGAGAAAGTTGAAAATGTAAATCAGGCAATTGCTTTAATCAGCAAGCCACCATACAATTTCATAATGCCTGTTTGCAGCGCATGCAATCGCAGCTGAAAATCTTGCGGCAATTTTTTTCCTTGCTTGTAGCGGATAATTTCTCCTATCAAAGTAAACACCGCGGCATACTCCATCACCATTGCATCTTTCTGTTTTGAGCTGAGAAATTTTTTGTTTTTGCGAAGCAAAGCAGCGGCAGTTTCAAAATCTTTCACCAAAAGAAAGTGAATGTTGTGAACCATTCGTTGTAAAATATCTCCCAATAAAGTGATTTGCGTTTTATCCCACTGCTGACCAAGCTGAAGATAATGCGCAGCTTTTTCGTAATCGCTTTTTTGCATGTATAAAATAGCGCAGTTGCGCTCTATGTCAAAATTTAAGCTCTCATCCGGAAATTTGTAGAGCCTGGGAATCAAATGCGCAAGCAACATTTTTTCGGCATCATCAAATTCGTGATTGATAATGGCAATGATGGAATACATCAACGGATGATAAAGATTGCGCAACAATTGTTTTTCATGTTTCGCAAATGCTTCGCGGTACATTTGTAACGACTCTTTGAAAAAGCTTCCCTGGCAATAAGCGGTTGCCAATTTTGTAACCACAAACACACGATAATTTTCTCCTAAATCTTTTTTGCTGTTATCAAATTCGCGAAGCGCATTGCGCAACGCAGTAGACCAGCCATTAAAATTGTGCGTATAGTATTCATAGTAAGTTGACCAGCTTAACCAATAAAAAAACGAACAAGCCGAATATTTTTTCCCTACCAATTTCTTTTCCCATTTCTTCAAGGTTGAAAGAACGACTGGTTCATACTCTTTCATTTTTCCATGTGCTGAGTTATAGAAAATGGTGTTCCAGAACTTCATCACTTCTATTTCCCACAACTCTTCTTCGCTTGGCTTTTTGAGTGTAGCTAAATATTTCTTTGCATACAGGTCGGCACGTTCAATTTTATTTTCTGTTACAGGAAGACGCAGCGAAATGCCAAAGACTAAACGGAAAAACACGGAAATCTTTTTCTTGTCTGTCAGCTTCAAGTACCTGCGTTCACGCACACGTGCTTCGTGATATAAGTGGTTATACAAACCTTTCTCCCAAAGTAAATACAACACTTTGGAATCTTCTCCACCAGTGTGATGCGAATACACTTTATCTAAAAGCACCGAATTTATTTTATCGAAATGCGCCTTGGTCATTTTTAATTCCTGTTGCAAGGCAGCATCAGCAAAATTCTTTTGCCCAACGAACAAAACAGTTTTCAAAAATGCATCATGGTCTCTATCGGTAAAAGAAATTTTTTTGAGCGAAGAAATTTCTTCGTCCTTGAGGGTGCGTAAAAAATCGGAGAGGAGGCTCATAGCAAGTGCAATATACGAAGCCGAAATATAAAGCCCCGTGCGCACTAACACACAGGGCTTGAGGACAACAAAAAAGAAATTTGGTTTCGCAGATTTCGCGGAATACGCAGATGGCTTTGTCTTTATCTGCGTTAACAGCGACTTCTGCGAGAGTATTTTAAAACAACAGCGGCTGCGTAGCCATCTTGCGTTTCTGCAATTCGCCCTGCATTTTTTTAATCAGTTCGGGCATTTTTAAATCGTAGAAAAAAGACGAGCTGTACATAGTTTGCAGGTCATCATTGTTGAGTGTTTGCAAATAATCGTTCACAGTTTTTTTAGGTCCGTTGATGAGGTTGTATTTGAAGTTGTTCATGTGTTTTGCTTTAAAATGTTTAAAAAGAATTTTTGCGTGCAGAGGGAAACGGAATTACCTCTTCTATGAAAAACAGTTTGTTGTCTTCGCGCGGATGGAGCTCACCGTTTTCGTCTTCGTAATAGGAATGCTGCAAGGCAATACTGCCCGCTTCGAAAACCTGAGTCATCCCAAACAGGTTAAGAAGATTGATGCTTGCGGGAACTTCGTGGGGCAGCACAAAAAGATTTTCGATGTGCCAAAGAATTTCTATTCCTGTTTTGTTTTGGCTCAACAGCGTTCGTAAATCCTCGCGGGTAATCACATATTCTGTCGGCAGAAACGCAGCATCGTGATGCAGAAAGCCGAAGAGAGAAATACTTTTCTTCGAGTAGAAAACAATTTCGTTCACGAAAATTTCGTGTTTGGCAAAGCCGTTTGTTGGTTGATTGTTCATAGCATTTATGTTTTAATGATGAGGCAAACATGCCTGCGCAGAACGCAACCTATTTGCGCGTAAGAAAAAAAAATTCAACTTGCGACAAAACCGATTTTACCTATGGCGCTGAACAAAGATGCTTACTCCCGTTACCGATTGATTGATGCGCGACTGCGCAAAAAGCCGCATCCGCATTTGGAGGAATTGATTTGGTATTTGACTGAGAAACTGGATAAGCGAATTTCGAAACGAACCGTGCAATTAGATTTACAGGAGATGCGCTACAACACCGCGCTTGGTTTTAATGCGCCTATCGTTTTCAACAAGAGCGACAAGAGTTATAGCTACAGCGATAAAAATTTTTCCATCAGCACCTTGCCGGTATCGGCAGATGAATTGCATGGATTGGATTTTGCGATTAGCATTCTTGGCCAGTTCAAACATTTGCCCGCTATAAAAGAATTTGAAGACGCGATTAGAAAAATTGCTTCTACTGTAAAAATGAATAAAGAAGCGCGCGGTGAAAGCGACCACATTCAGTTGGATACTCCGTTTATTATAAAGGGAATTGAATTTGTAGAGCCAATTCTTAAAGCTATTTCAAAAAGAAGAGTTTTGAAATTCACTTATCAAAAACACGGGAGCGAAGAGATTTCACAGAATTATTTAGAGCCGTATTTGATTCGCGAGGCGAAAAACTTTTGGTATGTAGTGGGCAAGCGCATCAACAAAAAGGAACAAAAGATTCTCACGTTTGCGCTCGACCGCATTCACGATATGCAATTGACAGAAGAAGTTTTTAGCGAGACGAAACTCGACAAGAAAAATTTTTTCAAGAATGTTGTTGGTGTAACATTAGGCGAAGGCAAACCCGAGAAAGTTGTTTTGTCGTTTTCGCCATTGCAAGGAAAGTATGTCAAGACCATTCCTATTCACCACTCACAACAAATTTTGAAAGAGACAAAAGCGGAACTAAAAATTTCTTTAGAGCTTGTTATTAATCACGAATTGAAAATGCAATTGCTCAGTTACTGTGAAAACGTAAAGGTGCTTCAGCCAAAAAAACTAGCTGATGAAATGAAAGCCAACGCAAAGAAAATGTTGAAGCTGTATTCGTAAAATCAGAGAGGCGACTTTACCGCAATGCCCACCTGGCTAAGCGTGCCGCCATCGAACCAGCAGGAGAGAATGTAATTTTGAAATTCGTATTCGCAGTAGCCGGAGTTGTAACTCACCACAGGTTTACCCAATAATCTTTTCACTTCACCCGATACCATTCCGAATTTTAATTTATTGGGAAGCGCGCCCGAAAATTTTCCATACACGGCACTGCTTCCATACAAATGAATTTCGTTGAGCGCATTGTTTTTTAAAATCAATTCAATGCCGCCACGCGAAAGATAGTGCAACTCATTTGCCATTTCGCATTTGTAATTGGCTTTCAAATCTTTCAAATCAGAACTCGAAGAAGTTTTTCCAAGAAAGGAAACAAGACCATTGCCTTCGAAACTATTTTGCGCAAAAGAATTTTGCGCAGCAAAAAGCAACAGTGCAAAAAATATTTTGAAATGGGTTCTTGTTTTCATGGTTAGTGAGTTTACGGAATAAAGATAAAACTGTTGTGATGAAAAAAGCGAAATTGTGTTTCGAAAAAAATTATACATTTATTAAAATGAAAAATAGCAGCGTATGAAAAAGAATAAACCAATAGCAGGGTACCACCTCTTGATGATACTTTCGGCAGTGGACGGAAAATTTAATTTCAAAGAAGACTTAATTATTGAGCAATGGCTGGAGCAGGAATTTCCCTTGCGCGTTAACTTAGATAAGGAAGCAGATGAATTGAGTGCGTTGAAAGAAGATGACTACATGGTGCATTTTCAAAAGTGCATGGCCGATTTTTATGAGGACAGCACCGAGGAAGAAAGGTTGGAGTTGATTGAATATGCCATCAAACTCGCTAAAGCAGACAGAAAAATTACAGAAGAAGAAAATATTTTCATCAACGAACTGTTCAACGAGTGGACAGAAACTTCGATTGAATAAGTTCGTCCGTTAAACTTTTTCCACTGTAATACATCCTACCGAAATATTTTTCACTAAAATATTTCTATGAAGCAAACATTACACGCACTATTCGTTTCTGCCCTGTTGCTTACCGCTAATTTGATTTCTGCACAAGGCAAAATCTTTATTTATCTCAATAGCCACAACGAAGACAACATTGGTTATCTCAATGTTATCGGAGGGCACAACAATTACATCAGTACTCGCGCTGCTTTAGTTCAGTTGGCAACACTTACTAAAGCAAAAGGAGCAAAACAAAATTGGGGCAGCGACCATATTGCGTTACGCGCTATTGCAAAGTATGATACGGGAATCACTAACACAACCACAAACGGAAAAAATCTGTGCCGATGGATGAGCGAAGACATGGGTGTTGAATGTGATCCGCATTGTCACGAAAGCACATACAACTACGGAGACGATGCGTATTTCATGAATCAACTTGGTGTAATCCCAAGCGGAAACATCAGCGGATTTCTTTTTGGGCAATTACAAAACGGAAACAATTGGGAAGATTATGAAGACGGAATTCAGGGCGATTCTTTTCCGGCTTACACCTGGTATCCGAAAGTGTTGTGGGGTGGTGGTTCACCAAATCACTTAGATGATTTGAATTATTACGGCTGCTACAAACCCAAGTCAATGGCAGAAATAAATGTGCATGATGCATCAAAACATCTCACACTCGTTGGCACCGGCTGCACCATAAAATGTGATGATACATCAACCATTGCCTACAACATGAGCGTGATTCATCGCTTGGTTGATGCGGTAGATAACGCTACACTTCTGGCAAATGGAATTTACACGCAGGAGATAATGATGAATGAAGGGAAAATGAAGCAAGGCTATTTTATTCCCTTCATAACGCAAATGATTGATTCGGTAAATCTGTTGGTGGCGCAAGGCAAATTGCAGTGGGCGCACCTTTCCGAAATTCACGATTACTGGAAAAGTACTTACGATAGCGTTCCGTTTATTGTTGACTGCGATTACAATACCGTGATTGGTTTGCCAACGGGAATACAAGACAATAGATTGGAGACAATAGATTTTAGACTGAACCCAAATCCAACTTCTGGCGAATTGACTGTTTCTGTTTCTGAAAATTTTATTGGCGAAGAAATTTCTGTGTTCGATTTAGCGGGCAGAAAAGTTTTAGGCGCGACTGTTTCAACTACAAACTTTAAACTGGAAACTTCAAACTTGGTTAACGGAATTTATTTTGTGAAAGCAGGAAACGTAACGAGCAGATTTGTAAAGCAATAAACCCGGAAACATGAAAACGCTCAAAACAATTTTACTGCTGCTGTGTGCAATAAATCTTTCTGCAGCCAATCGATACGTGTCTTCAATAAACGGAAGCACAAGCGGAACGGGCACACAAGGCAATGCGTACAAAAACCTTTCGCAACTAACAGCACTTGCAGCAGGCGATACCGTTTTTTTAGAATGCGGAAGTTTGTTCCGTGAATCAATTTCACTTTTTGCTGTAGGAAACGCAGGCGCAAACCTTGTTTTTACTTCTTACGGAAATGGAGCAAAACCAATTATCAGTGGAGCAGATACTGTTCAGAACTGGACACAGGACGGAAATAAATTTTATGCAACCGTTACGGGAAGCGTTGGAAATTTTTTCGCCAACAACAAAGAACAAGTTGTTGCGCGCACACCTGATGAGGGAACTTACTACCAACTAGATTCTGCACAAACCACTTATTTGAAAGATGCCGACCTTACTCAACCAAACGGATATTGGAACGGAGCAAAAATTTGTGTGCACACAGCGCAGTGGTGCTGGGAAAAATCTTCTGTGTCGAATTATCAGAATGGCAAAGTAGATTATTCATCACCGCTTTCACTTGCTGCTCTTTCTAAATTCGGCTACTTCTTCTACAACAAAGATTCGTGTTTGAACGCTGCCAAGGAATGGTATTACGACAGCATCAATTCGAGTTTGTATTTTATTCCGCAGAGTGGAAACCCGAATTCATTTTTGTGTGAAGTGAGTTCACGGGCATCTGGAATTTTATTTCAGAATACAGCTTCGTATGTTTCTATCAGCAATATCCGTTTCGAAAAGCAAAGCAACGTTGGTATTGTGCTGGGCAATCAATCAAAGCATGTAACCATTTACAACTGCGAATTTTTTGGGCAATACAACCACGGCATTCAAACGCGCGGCAAATATCATTTGATTCAGAACTGTAGCTTTGAAGAAGTGGACGGACATGGCATTGATATGAACCAGGGCGGCAATGCTGAAGTGAGTCATTGCACTTTCAAAAACATAGGGCAGTTTCGCAACAGCGGCATTGGCGGACAAGCAAATTGTTCGGCCATTGCAGTAAACTTTGCTGATAGCTGTTGGCTGCATCATAATGTAATTGACAGCACCGGCTACTGCGGCATTAGTTGCGATGGCGCGTATTGTATTGTTGAATGCAACATTGCTTCGCATTGCATGTTGCTGAATAACGATGGCGCACCGTTCAAAGCGTTTGGTGCGCTTTCACATCATTCTGTTTTCAGAAATAACATTGCGCATGATACGCAAGGAAATACAGAAGGAAATTTTAACGGCACATTTCAAACACCGGGATTTTATTTCGACAACTATGTAAACAACAACACGTTTGAAAACAATACCTGCTACAACATTTCGCAGAAAGGAATTTTTCAGAACAGTGGCAGTTCTAACAACTACATTTTGGGTAATGTAATTTTCGGCAGTGCCGTTGGGCTCGACATTAATGGAGGATTTCAGGTAAACGACACGCTCAACGGAATTGAAGTGAAACGAAATGTTTTGTGCGCGGCTAATTCTTCTGGCTATCCGTTGAGGCAAGTAGATTATTTTAATCCGAATGGTTTTACACAAGGCGCGCATGACAGCAATTATTATTTCCAGCCTTATGATGTAACCCATGTAGTGTCGCGTCCCGGAGGAGGACAACAAAATTTATCGCTGAACGATTGGCAAAGTTTCAGCGGGCAGGATGCGCATTCAAAAAATGCATTTGCGAATTACAGCACAGGAACAATGATTCCCGAATTATTTGTGAATGCTACAGACAATGATACCACCGTTCAACTCCAAAATCTTTATCTCGATTTAGACAGCAATATTGTGTGCGGAAGTTTAGTGTTGTCGCCTTACTATTCGCGCGTGTTGATTAATACAGGTCTGACTTGCGTAACTGGAATTTCAGAAATCGAAAACGATATTCAGTTTTCTGTCTTCCCGAATCCTGCACATGAAACTATTTCAGTGATATGTAATGATGCGCTTTTGAATTCAGAAATGAATTTGTTTGACATGAGCGGCAGAAAAATTTCATCGCAAATAATTTCGAATCATATTTCAGAAGCGAATGTGAGTACGCTCGCTTCAGGAGTTTATTTTCTGCGCGTAAAAAACGAAGGGAAGAAATTTGTGAAAGAGTAAATTTGTTTGAATGAAAAACAAAGCTCTTCTCACAAGCATGCGCATGGCGGTTGCGCTCGGAATATTTTTGCCGTTGGCAGAAACCGTTCGAAGAATACACGAAGTGCTTGCCTTCGAAAATTTCTTTCGCTGGTTCGATGATTATATATTGGGTGCTGTGCTTTTGTACGCAGCATTTTTAGTTTGGAAACAAAAACATAACGCCACACTATATTTAATTGCCGCATGGGGTGCTGCCGTAGGCGGATTAACGTTGAGTTTGTATGGACAATTCGATGGTTATTTCAAAAACAATCCCGATGCAGGAATTTTTTCTTCGGGCTTTGTGCTAATTGCAAAAGCGCTTATTTTATTTTACATCCTTATTGGCTTACAAAAAAGCATACAATCAACTAACACTAATTTTACCACATGAAAAAACCGCTACTTATACTTGTATTGTCTTGTGTCTTGTGTCTTGTGTTTCATGTCAGCTCTGCGCAATTCACCCTTACCGTTTCCAATGGTTATGGAAGCGGAACTTACAACGCTGGTGATACTATAAATGTCTGGAGCAAAGAATTTCCGGCAACAGATGTTTTTGATAAATGGACAGGTGATGTGCAGTTTTTGGAATATGCCGATGAGTGGCACACTACAGTAATAATGCCTTCGCAAAATATTTCGGTAACCGGTCATACACGCACCATTGGTTCGTTCACTATTAATCACGAAAGTATTCGCGGTCGCGATACGTTGAAAGAAGTGTACTCGTATTTTCCGCCAAACTTTAAAGGAGTAATTTTTTGTTTTCACGGCACCGGAGGTCAGGCTTCTAACTGGACAACGCTGTTCGACTATGTGCAATTTTTGCACGATGCCGCAGCTGATACTTTCGCTTTCATTATTACTGAATCGGAAGAAACCACTAAACAAATTGATTTGAACGGAAATGGAAAAACCAACCAATGGAACTACGCGCCTTATGATTCTACCAATGTAGATTTTGCCAATATTCAAGCACTGATTGACACGTTTAAGCAGCGCGGCATTACTAATGCTTCTACCAATTATTTTTCAGTGGGGATGAGCAACGGAGGTGCCTTCTCGGCTACTGCGGCTACCTACTTTAACTGGACAGCAGCGGTTTCGTATTGCGCGCAGGCGGGCAATTTGCTGGCAAGCATAACTACCGTACCTATACAATGGTGCATGGCTAAGTATGATAATCACCCCAACGTGGGCGTGGCTGGCAATGCCGAAGCACTGGCTAATCACAACACGCTGGTAAGCCGAGGTATTTGTTCGCGCTATTTTTTATTCGACCATTCACCTATGTACCCGCAGCGGTTTATGCGGAGTCCTACGGTTACGCAAACCAAGTCGAACAATCTTTTTCTCGAATTGCAGAACAACAATCTGTTGAGTGCCGATAAGTATTTGCTGTATGCAACCGATACTATTGGTGCAAGAATTCTTGCTTCACCGACTTCGTACCCGCAGTATCTTACGCTGGCGGCTACCGATAAACTTTTTATGGCTACTCAGATAGATGTGATGTATTCTGCCCACCAGTTTTTTTGTGATTATGATAAACGTACGTTGGAGTTTTTTAATTATCAGTGCGCGATACCCACAAGTATTTTAGATTTTAGAAGTGAGATTTTAGATTTTAAAATACAGCCAAATCCAACATCCGATAATTTGAATATTTCTGTTCCTGAAGAATTAGTAGGTGAAGAAATTTCGATGTTTGATTTAAGTGGAAGAAAAAATTTGAGCGAAAAAATTGTTCAGCCTAGTTTCTATTGTCTAACATCTAAAATCTCTTCCGGAATTTACTTTGTAAAGATTGGAAACATTGCAAAGAAATTTGTAAAGCAATAACGCATGAACAAAACGCGCCTTGAAGCATTTAGCGATGGAGTGCTCGCCATCATCATCACTATTATGGTGTTGGAAATAAAAGTGCCGCATGGTGCGGAGTGGAGTTCTTTGCAAGAACTCATTCCTCTTACAATTAGTTATGTCATCAGCTTTTTGTTTGTAGGAATTTACTGGGGAAATCATCATCACTTACTGCACACGATTAAAAAAGTTTCGAGCGGAATTTTGTGGCAAATTTGCATTTGCTGTTTTGGCTTTCGCTTATGCCCTTTGCAACAGGATGGATGGGAGAGAATAATTTTGCGCCAAACACGATTGTGTTCTATGCTACCATTTGCATGTTCTGTGGAATCGCGTACACCATTTTGCAAAAAATAATTTTACAGTGTTCAGACCCTAACGACAAATTGACTATGGCTATTCGTAAGCAAACACCGAAAGTTATTTTTTCTACGACTATGGCAATTTTGGCTATGCCGCTGGCGTATGTCAATCCAATCTTCTCTGCAATTTGTTTGCTTGCACTTTCGGGTGCGTGGCTGGTGCCCGATAAAAATATTGAGCGAGCCATTAACGAACTCGAAAAATAAACACAGCAATATGTCAACTACTTCTGCTAACGAAATTATTTCAACGCGAATTATTAATGCACCATGCGCAAAAACTTTTCGTGCATTTACCAATCCACAGCATTTGAAAAACTGGTGGGGTCCAAATGGTTTTACCAATACATTTTATGAATTTGATTTGCGCGCAGGTGGCAAATGGAAATTTACCATGCATGGACCCGATGGAGCTAACTACGAAAATGAAAGTGAGTTTGTAGAAATAGTGCAGAACGAACGGATTATTTTTAATCATATCGTTAATCCGTTGTTTCAAATGGTTATAACATTTGAAGAAGCAGAAGAAAAAACAAAATTTGGTTTCCGAATGATTTTTGCAATTGAAGAACTTTGTAATCAGCTAAAACCAATTTGTATTCCAAGCAATGAGCAAAACTTTGATAGGCTGGAAGCGGAACTTACGCGAATGGATTAAGTTTAAATCAGGAATTTTCCATTCTCATAAATCTTCACACCATCGGCAATAATCTGTCCGCCATTTTTCATATCGGTAATCATATCCCAATGAACGGTTGATTCATTCTTGCCTCCGCACTGATGATAACTTTGCCCCACAGCCATGTGAATACTGCCACCAATTTTTTCATCGAACAGAATATTTCTTGACGTGCGCTGAATGTTGTAGTTGGTTCCAACCGCCACTTCACCAAATCTACGCGCGCCTTCTATAGAAAAAACTTTGTCGAGCACTTCGTTTCCTACTTCGGCATTCCACGAAATAACTTCTCCGTCTTTCACTTCGAGCGAAACACCGCCAACATCTTTGCCCATATAAATTGTTGGGTAGTTGAAATAAATTTTTCCGTTTACGCTGTCTTCGATAGGCGCAGAAAAAACTTCACCGCTTGGCATGTTGGCGCGGCCATCGCTGTTAATCCATGTTCTTCCCCTCACCGAAAATGAAATATCAATGTTGTTGCCGAGGTATTGAACCTTGTCAGCTTTGTTGAAATAGTCCACATACACTTGCTGTGTTTTGCGAACATCCAACCATTTGTCAACCGGATTTTCTTCAAACAAATTACAACTTTGATAAACGAAGTGTTCGTATTCTTCCATTGTCATGCGAGCATCATCGGCACCGGCTTGTGTGGGATACTGACACAAACATCTGCGCATACTTCCGTTTCCTGTGCGCTCGAAATAAATTTTATTGATTTCCTGTTGTGCTTTTTGATGGAGTTTGAACTTGGTTACATCAGCGGCTTCTTTTTCATCATCGCCTTTTTCGAATGGCGCGCGAATGTTTAAGTAGCAATCGAAATTCTCCATGATGTATTTCTTCATCGGATTCACCCAGGAGAGTTGATGCTCTTCGCCAAACTGCAAAACCAAATCGTTCACGCCTTGCAATTCAATATTGAAAACAGGAATGCCACCTGCGATGTAAATTTCTTTCGCTACTTCGCGCAGCAGCGGTTCTGCGAGATAGGATGAGTTGATATAAACTTTATCATCCTTCTTTACAGCCAAACAATAGTTGACTAAGAGCTTCGCATATTTTTCCCGAATCAGGTTCGACATAGACTTTGTTTTTTAGCGGTGTCGAAAATATAAACTTCAACATATCAGCGCATGAAACAATACCCAACAGACAAAACCGAATCGAAGAAATCAAAATACATGCGAAGGGCTTTCAACTTCTGGCCATGCATTTGGTGCACGGGAGGAAAAGTAGAATTCATTGCAGGCGATTTTAAAGAACTGCATGTGAGTTTGAAATTGAACATCCGCACGCGTAATCGTGTAGGCACAGTTTACGGAGGAAGTATTTATTCTTCGGTTGACCCTTACTTTATGTTGCTATTGATGGAAGTGCTTGGTAAAAATTATGTGGTGTGGGACAAAGGCGCGAGCATGAAATTCGTTCGTCCTATTTTAGATAAAGTGAAATGTCAATTCCTGATTACTGATGAATTGGTGGAAACAGTAAAGCAAAAAGTTGTTGAACAAGGCGAATACATTTTTGAATTGCCGCTGAAGTATGAAGATGAAGAAGGAAGAGTGTACGCCACGTTTACCAAAACAGTTTACGTAGCGAGTAAAGAATTTTATAAGAAGAAGCTAGAGGCAAGAAAAGTTTGAGAGATGCTGAACAACGGTTTCAAAATTATAAATTAGCCACTTCACAACCCGCTGATGAAAAACCGTCTTCTCCGACTTTTAAATATTCGAACTGATGAAGCGTGGTTAGTCACCAATCTTTTTTGGCTGCAATTTTTTCAGGGAGTTGGAGTTGCCATTTTCAATACCGTTGCCTTTGCACTTTTTCTTGAAAAATTTGATGTGCTCGAATTGCCGAAGGTGTATTTGTTTGCTGCGCTTTTGCTTTGGGTGGCAGGCTTTGTTTACAGCAAAGTAGAGCACGCGCTTTCTATAAAACATTTAGTGCCGCTTATTATTTCGTTTGTGGCGGGTAGCATTTTTCTGTTCCGCTTTCAGTTTTCTCCCAACAACAGTCCGTGGTTTTTATTTCTCATGTTCAGTTGGTACTATGTTATTTACCTGTTGAGCAATCTTGAATTTTGGGGACTTGCCGCTTTGCAATTTGATATTCGACAAAGCAAAAGACTGTTCGGAATGATTGGCGCGGGAGATATTCCTGCTAAGTTGATTGGTTACTCGGCAGTGCCGGTGCTCATTAAGTTTTTCAATAACGAAAACATGTTGGTGTTTTCGGGCGTGTCCATTTTGTGTTCGCTTATTTTTTATTTCCGGTTAAGAGCTGCGGGCAAAATGGATGTGCAGGTGGCGCATGAACATGCACACGCGCACACACACGAACACGCAACCGAAAACGTTCGCGACATTGTAAAAAGTTTTTTCGGCAATCGAATGATTGCCTTCGTTGCCTTGCTTTCTTTCATTGTTGTTGTTTGTGTTACCATCATCAGTTTTTCGTTTTATTCTGAAATAAAACACGAGATGCACAGCGATGAACAACTCGCTAGTTTTATAGCCATGTTTTATGCAGGCGGAAGAATCTTTGCCATTTTCATTCGCTTGATTCTTACAGGCAGGCTCACCAATATTCTCGGCACAAAAGGTTCGTTGCTTATCAGTCCTATTATTTTATTTCTGTTTCTCATCAGCATTATGGTGCTGCCGTTTTTTACACACGACCATCATGTGGTGCTTTATTTTTTTGGTCTCATGGCCATCATCACCGAAGTTTTAAAAACGAGTTTGCAGGACCCTGTTTTTCTTTCGCTCATGCAGCCGCTGTCTTCAAATTTAAGATTGAAAGGCCACACCATTGTGAAAGGAGTGATGGACCCGTTCGCGCTTGCGTTCAGCGGCTTCATGCTTTTTTCATTGGTAAAGCTTTCTGGAAAGGTTGACTTGTTTTTGCTCAGCTATTTGCTTTTCACACTCATCATTGTTTGGGTAATTATGATTTTTGTGGTGGACAGAGAATACATACGTACGTTAGTTACAGCGCTCGATAAACGCTACTCTGTTGGAAATGAAATTGATTTGAGCGATGAAAAAACAAAAGATGTTTTGCTTCAAAAAATTTCGAATGGCGAACGAGGCGAAGCCATCTATATTCTGAATTTGATTGAAAAAAAATATTCGGATGAACAACAGGACTTGGTGTTGAAAGCCATACAACATCCCGCAAAAGAAGTGCGCATGGAAGCCATTCAATTGGCAGAGCGCAAAAAAATTCTAGCAGCGCTTCCGCAAATTGAAGCGCTGATTGACGCGCGAACCGATATTGAACTATTGCCCGAAGCGGTAAAAGCCAAGTGCATGTTGCAGGCCGATGAATTGGAATACCTCGATGAGTTTGTGCAAGACAAAGATCACCGCCTAATGAAATCTGCCATCACAGGATTAATGATCAGCGGAGGAATTAGTGCTGTGGTTACAGCCGGCCAACGTTTGCTTCAACTTATCTCTTCATCTGTTTTTACCGAACGAAAAATGGCTGCTGAAATAATTGGCGAACTGGGAGTACAGTCTTTCTACAAACCACTGCTTGAATTATTGAAAGATGAGAACGATGAAGTAGTGAGAGCCGCTATTGATGCTTCGGGCAGGGTGAAAAACGAACGATTGATGCAGCCGCTCATGCAAATGTTTTTGAAGCACAAAAATCAAAAGCTGATTGTAGATGCGTTTTACGAAGCGGGAGATATGTGCTTAAAAGAAATTAAACGGGCGTTAACGCACGAACAACTTACACGTCAACAACAATCAAAATTTATTTTGCTGTGCGGGCGAATTGGTTCAGAGCAGGCAACAAAAATTCTGGATGAGTTGGTTTGGAAAACACCAGCCCTGCGCTCCGATATTTTTCACGCGCTTCACCTTTGCGAGTTTAAACTGCATTTGCATAATCGGGCACAGCATGTGGACCTTATGAATCATTATATTCATGCTGCCACACGCATTTTGTTTATGGTTCAAGAAACTGAAAACAAAAAAACCACGAAGGTTTTAGCCGATGCGCTTTTGTTGGAACTCAATGAAATTCGCGATTCGCTTCTGTTGCTTTTTTCGTTTGTGTACGATAAAGAGAAAATGATAAAAGCAAAAAGCGCCTTCAACATGAAGAAGAAAGAAAGCATTGCGAATGCACTTGAGGTAATTGAAATTGAAGTGCCCAAAGAAATCTCTTTGAAGTTCAACAAACTTTTTGAGCCGGGTTCGGTTTCGGAAAAATGCAACGCTATGCAGTTTGATTTCAAAGAGCATTTGACGTACGAAATAATTATTGATGATATTCTGAACAACCATCATCACCATTTTCACCGCTGGACAAAAGCCGCGGCTTTACACTCGGTTATTTTTTATAAAGGCACAGAAAAGCGAAGATGGTTGGAGAAGTTGAAAAACGAAAATGATATATTGCTCACCGAAACAGCAGAAAAGGTGCTGTTTGAAATGAAATAAGAATGTCAACCAACAACCAAGCGGAACAACGCCTCTTACTCATCGAAAAAGTTCTTCTCCTTAAATCGCTTTCGATTTTTGAGGAAACGCCCGAAACGGTTTTGGCCGAATTAGCCGAAATTCTGGAAGAGGAAGAATTTGAAAAAGGACAAAACATTTTCAACGCAGGGGAGGAAGCGCATTGCATGTACATTATTTTTAAAGGCGAGGTGCGCATTCACAAAGGCGACCATACCTTCGCTGTTTTGAAGGAGAGCGACTTTTTTGGGGAGCTTTCTATGCTCGATACCGAAACCCGCTCGGCAAGTGCTACCGCTTCTGCCGAAACCTTTCTTTTAAAAATTGACCAGGAACCTTTCTACGAACTGATGGAAAGCCGCATTGAAGTGGCAAAGGGGATTATTAAAACCCTTTGCAAGCGTCTGAAAGCCATGAACGAAAAATCGGTGAAACAGAACGCGGAGAAGTAAGTGCCCGCTGAATACAGTTGAGGTATGTCACCCTGAGCTTGTCGAAAGGTTTGTCGAGAAAATGCTTCCCTGCCCGTCTGGTCAGGCGGGGACAAGCTCAGCATGACAATTCTCTTTTTGTTTCAAATCTTCCTCGCTCCATCACAAAACCTGCATTGTTTGTGACAAAATAAGGTGTTTTGCTATTGACTACTGCCACGTAATCGAGTATGTTACTACAAAGCACTCTGAATGAAAAAATTACTTCACCTGACTATCGCGCTGATTCCTGCCATCAGCTTTGCACAAAACGAGTTTATTAACGGGGGCGACCTCTATTTACAGAAAGGCGCTTTGCTTCATGTAGAAGGCAGCTTTACCAATGACCAGGGCACGGTGAAAAATGACGGCATTATTGAAATTGATGGCGATTTTGAAAACAGAGTAGGTTCGGTTTTTGGAACGCATACCGATGTAATGTCAAAAGAGCGCGCGGTAAAATTTACCGGCAGCGGTATACAAACTATCAAGGGTGACTTCACTAACTCTCCGTTCTACAATCTGGTAATTGATAAAGCATCGGCTACTTCGGAAGTAGTGATGCAAACTCCGGTTAGTGTAACCGGCTCTTTAATTTTCGGAACAAATACAGTTGCAGCTACTTATGCCAGCAATACCCCGCAAACCAACCACAACAACAAGGGCATGCTTAAAACGTACAGCGGCTCAACCGAATATTTGCTTTCTATTAAAAACGGAGCAAGCGATGCAATAGCGGGTGCAGCAGCTATGTCTATTAACGACAACCCGACTACCGCTTATATTCTTACAAAGGGCAATCGCGGCAGCAGCGAAGGAGGAGTGGAGCGCAGAATAAGAAAAACTACCGCTTACGATTTTCCTATAGGTACCGAAGAGAACGGTTTCAACGGTGTGCGAGTAAACTTTAAAACCATTCCTGCCGGAGGTGGCTTTGTGCGCGGGAAATTTAATGATGGCACTGACAACATGAACGGCTTTGCGGGAGTAATTACACAACAATGCACTGGTTGTACCACCGGCAATCCTTCGCCTGACGACAGAGGATACAGCAATTATTTTTCGGCAAGCCCTTGCAGCGGCTCACCGGCATGGTTTACTGCTTCTAACAGCATTACCGACCACGGCTACTGGAGTTTTGCGGCTGACACTAACGAGAAAAGCTACACTTATGTAGTTGAAACTTTCCCTAATTCTTTTTCGAATGCCAATGCAAGTGTTGATTTAATGAGAACTATTAAATACGATGCGGCTTACGGTTACAATCCTTCGGCTGAAGTATGGAATGGTTTTATGGATAGTGTTTCTGCTTCTACAGATTTGTTGCAATACTCGCGCAATAGCGGAACCTGTTACAATGGCGATGGAGTTCCGGGAGGTATATATGCAGGAATGAATACTCATTTTTCTATGAGCAGCGGTTCTTCTTCTTCTAATTCTTCTGCTTTGTCCGTAAGTGGAGTTAACGATGGCGGAGCTGTGTTCACTATCAGCGAACCTATGCCTAATCCTGCCGTAAATAGTAGCAAATTGGTTATTACTACTTCTGTTTCTCGTGATATTACCGTTAAGATGGTAGATATGATTGGTCGCGAGATTTCTTCTTCTTCTTATACTTTATTTTCAGGAGCCAATACGATTGACTTCAATGTTTCTTTGTTGGCTAATGGTACCTACAATACTGTAGTAGCAGCCGGCTCTCAAATCTTTTCTAAAAAAATGTTCGTTTCTAATAACTAATCCCTGTCTTCTTGTTTTAGGTTTGAAGGGGAGCTTGTAGCTCCTCTTTTTTTATGCCTGTTTCTTAAGTATACGCAGGGGTTTCATTTTTGTTACATGGTTTCAAAATTTTTCTCAAAATATTTTCGACCTCTATTTTCAGCCCGTTGTTGCTTCTATTTTTAGCCGTTGTGTTCATGCTTTAGTATACGGTAATACACCTATAAAAGTTTCGAATTTTCATAGGAGAAATAAATAATTTACACGCTGTGCTTATTCCCCTCATTCCATCAGCTAAAATAAACAGCACTTGGCGTTTATCTTATGGTTATTCTTGCTGCATGAAAATCATTCGTTTTGCCTTTTTGTTTATCAGTGTTTCGGGTTTTGCGCAAACCAAAATTTTGTTCGATGCCAATAAAGCACAAATGTGCAGCAATGCCGACTGGGTAATTGATGCCGATGTGTTTAACCTGGGTTTAGGAAGCGGAGGCATTATGCAGGCTGGGCAAAGTAACGAAGCCAATCCTGCAAAAACACCTACTCCTGCTCAATCGGGTATTACACAATCAACTCCCGAAACTTATTGGGACGGAGCCCTTTCTGCCTGGGCGGTTGATTTGGTAAAGCTGGGTTACACCGTGGAGACTTTGCCTTACAATAAAACCATTACTTACGGCAACACCTCAAATGCACAAGACCTTTCTAACTACAAAGTTTTTATAAGCGATGAACCCAACATTCTTTTTTCGGCAGCCGAAAAAACGGCTTTTATGCAGTTTGTGCAAAACGGTGGCGGACTTTTTATGATAGGCGACCACACGGGCAGCGACAGAAATTTTGACGGCTTCGACTCGCCACAAATATGGAACGACCTCATGAACAACAACACGGTGCAGGTTCATCCTTTCGGAATGAGTTTTGACAGCACCGACTACTCGCAAACCAGCAGCAATGTGGCTAACCTGCCAAGCGATTCGTGCCTGCACAATGCAGCCATTGGTAATGTAACTCAAATAAAAATTTCGGGCGGCTCCACCCTTACGCTTTCTACTTCGCAAAACAATTCGGTAAGAGGTTTGATTTACAAAACAGGAGCCAGCAACAGCGGAAGTACTAACGCCTTTTTTGCGCGCGCCCGCTTTGGCACGGGTAAGGTGGCAGCATTGACCGACTCATCGCCACCCGATGACGGCACAGGCGACCCTAACGACAACTTATATTTTAGTTACACAGGCGAAGCAAACGGCAACCACCGCGTGCTATTGCTTAACACTACTATTTGGCTGGCGGCTGTGGAAACTCCAAGCGCGGTTAATGAAGTAAACAAAGAAGAAACTGCTTTTGAAATTTATCCCAATCCTGTGCATGCCGAAAACCTTCAGGTAAAAATAAATGATGGTTTACTTGGGCAAAAACTTACAGTAGTTAGTACCGAAGGCAGAATTGTTTTTGCCGAAACCATCAACACAAATCTCACCACTATTCCGTTTTCGGAATTTAGTACAGGCATTTATTTTCTAAGAATTGGAGAGGTAACAAAGAAGCTGGTGCACTTGTTTTAATACTCACCCCGCTTTCCTGCAAGCAGGGCAATACTAACGGCTGTTAGTTTTACAAAATCTCCACCCGCCATTTGCCCTCAAAAGCATTGGGGTTAAACAGATTTAAGTAAACGTGTGTTACATCAAAGCCCGAGCTGCCCGCCACTAGATTCATAGTCGAATCGGGATTAACTATGTAATGTAATGTAGCTGTGCCTTCGCCTCCTGTTGGCGAATCGCTGAAATAGAAACGAAGCTCGCCTGTGGCGGTTCGGTTCACTAATTTCAATACCGTATCGGCATCTATTTTACCTTCGGCAAAGGGCACATTCACCACAGCATTTACCCCTGCATTGCCGCTTTTAATATTCTGGCTTCCACCTCCGCTTTCATCTATAGCGCGCGAGGTTAAATACAGCGCATAGAGGTCTTCATTTACTCCCGCAAACGTTGCCATGTAAATATCGAGTTGCGCCAATTGCCCGTCCACTTCACCAAACAAACGGTCTACCTTCATACCGCTTACTTTCTTTTGCCCGCGTTTTTCTTCGGGCAGTTGAATAACGGCATAAAAATCCTGCAAAGCCGTGTTCAAATTATTGACATCTGTAGGGCCGCTGTTAAAGTTGCTGAGCGATGCCTTCACCGGGTCGGCACGGTCCCAAAGTTTTTTTTGCCTTTACATACAAATCATTATCGCGTTTGCTTTCGAGTTCGCTCGGCACATAGTCGGCAAGCTTTACCAAACCGGGGTTATTAATAGATAAACCATAAGCCGCCATAGCGCGGCTTACCTTAATGCTTAGCTGCTCCACCGTGGTGCGCTCTTCAGTTTTTTGAATGGTAAAGCCGCTGGTGTCGCTGTCGGCATCGCCATCGGCATCTACAATACCTTCAATGCCGCTGTCAATAGCGGTTTTAATGCCTGCTATTTGCGTTACCCCCGCCAGGTCGCCCGAGTTATCGTCAAGAAAATCGGCAGTTTTAATAAACATGCTCAGCTTGTTCAGTTGTTTGTCATCCATGGTTTTTAATTTTTTGTTGGTTTAAAAATTTTGATGACACAAAAATAAAGTGAAGGGCAGGGTGTGCAATAGCAAAACCCTTGTTCAGCGGGCTATTGGTGCGGTTTGCGCACAATGTGGTGTCGTTATCAGACTTTCAGGTGCAGTTATGTTATTGACGGGTATAGTTTGGTTACAGCAGAGGGTCGTTTGCTAATCTGCCGGGTCTATTTGATTACACATTAGAGCCGTTTAGTTATTACGTGGGGCTGTTTTATGATAAGTTGGTGCTGTTTCAATATTTGGTTAAAGATACATGCTTATTAAATTAGCTCTGTTAAATATTTTATAACCATAAACACAACCCTTATGTTAGTTTTAAACTTAAGAAACGTGCTTACAGGCAAAGGTATTGATGAACCAAAAGCATGGTTAAAAAAAGCAGGCATAGCAGATGATACTTCAAAAAAGCTGCTTAACCCCAAGCGAAAATATATTTCGCTCGAGCATTTAGAAATAATATGCTACACGGGTTATTTACTGCCCAGCGATATTTTTATATGGCAACCCGATTCAAAAAACCGCGACATTGCCAACCATCCCTTGCAGGAAATACGCAGCGGCCAGCCAATGCCCGACCTCAACTACATCAATGGCAAACTTTCTCTCAAAAACATTAAAAAGGCAGAAGAGCTAATGAAGAAGCTGTATGAAGAGGAACTGGAGGAACGCAAAAAGAAAATTGAGGAGCGCAAAAAGAAGAAGGAGTAGGGGTTAAAGTGAAGAGAGATATACTTTTATGCCTCTGCTAAAGGTGGAGGCAGCGGGGGAATGTTGTGCGGAAGAGAATGAATTATTTTAACACCGCTTATCTTATTGTTAAGCTGATATAAATCATTGGAAAATTCGTCTGCGCACCTTACATTTGCACAGTCAAAAAGATATGGCAAGTCCCAACTTTGGGTGTTTGTGTCGGGGCGTCTCTGTGGGTAGCAGAACGCCCCCTTTTTTTGTACCCCTTGTTCCGCGAAGCAGAGTCGGGGAGGGTATAAACAAAACAGCCAACAAAATATTGCTGGCTGTTCAAATCTTCAATCTTCAATTTTAACTCTTACCTCCGTTACTTCGCAATCGTAAACTTCATGCGCTGTGTTTCGCCATTGGTATTTACTTCAAAAATATAAACACCATTGCTCAACGTGTTTGTGTTTATGCTTTGAGTGTTCAATCCTTCAGCAGCTTCGCCTTCGGTAAACAAAACACGCTGTCCACTCAAATTATAAACGCTCAACTTAGCAGCACCTGCAACCGCGCTTAAATATTCTACATTCAGTTTATCACACGCAGGGTTCGGAAATAATTTCAGCACCGGCTCGGCCATTGCTTCGGCAGTAATACTACCATCGGTGTTATCTCCTGTTCTAAACGCCACAGAAGAAGTAGAAATCTTAAGCGTGTAACAAGACGTAGCACTCGTAGCACCGTTGTAACCATACACCTTCACATAATAAGTTCCCGTGGCTGTAGCATTGTATTTAATGCTCTCACTCGTAGTGCCGCTGTTTGCGCCCGTAGCCAATTTGGTAGAGGCATTCGACTTGTAAAGCACCACATCATAGTCGGCAGGCAAATTAGTAAGGTCTACTTTTATTTTAATTCCGCCAGCGGTGGTAGTGGTAAATTTAAACCAATCCACATCGGTGCTTGGTGTAATAAAACCCGTGAGGTTTGCATTCAACGCAGGAGTTTTTGCAGTCGAAGAACTATTGTTCGATTCATAAATATCGGTGCAGCTTGAAGGCACCGAAGTAGTAAATGTTGCTGAAGCACTAAACGCTGCTGAAGCCGAAGCGCAAACAGTTTGCACCTGAAACTCATAGCTGGTTCCCTGTGTCAAACCACTTATAGCATACGAAACCGAAGTAGTGTTAGCGCTGTTCCACGTGGCAGCACCTACTGTGCGGTATTGCACATTGTAACTTGCCGCACCCGATACAGCCGCCCAGTTAAGCGTAGCCGTAGTAGTAGTAATAGAAGTAGCATTTAATCCTGCAGCCACATTACAAGCACCCGCCACAGGCGCCTGGCAACCTAACGATGTGAGTAATCCAACACGCGAGCCACCTGTTGCAAACAAAGCGTTCATGCGTGATGCTTGCCCTGCGGTAAACATATTCATACAACCATCATCAGTATAGTCCATGTAATTCATAAACATTACACCAGGTGAAGAAGCAGAGCAGCCATCAGTAGTCGGAAAAGCAGGGCAACCATAATTCTCTCCGGCTTGGTTAGGCGTATCGCCTACATTATCGGTACCGGTGCAGGCAGTGCCGTCATCGCCCCAAATGTGATAGAGATTTAACCAGTGCCCAACTTCGTGCGTAGCTGTTCTTCCAAAATTATAAGGAGCAGCAGTGCCCGGTGTTGTCATACTTCCCACCGAAGAATATAAAACTACGACACCGTCTGTCGTTGCACTTCCTCCCGGAAACTGCGCATAGCCAAGCAAGCCACCACCCAAATTACAAACCCAAAGGTTTAAATATTTAGTAGCATCCCATGCAGCATCACCACCGTTGGCATTTTTCTTAACGGCATCGTTAGTTGAAAAAGAAGTAACCGTTGTAGACTTGCGAACAATTCCTGTAGAAGCATTTCCACTCGGGTCGCGCTGCGCCAAACAAAACTGCACATTGGTATTAGCCGCCATTCCTGCAAATGCCGAAGGCACACTCAAAGCATCGCTGTTTAATTTTGCGTAGTCTAAATTCAATTGATTAATCTGTGCAAGAATTAAAACATCAGAAATATTTTGTGCGGCAGTATTATAAACCACATGAACTACAACAGGTATAGTTACAGCAGCGCGCGCGCCACCTGTGCCGCCATCCTGAATAAATGTTTCGGTTTGTCTTTCTATGTCCTGCATTCTTTCAGCAAGACCGGGGTCAGCCGCCAATTGTTCCTGCAAATGTTCAGCAGTAGAACAGCGATGATAATTTTGTTGGGCATTAAGTGTGTTAGCAGTAAAAAGCACGCACAGCAATAGAACAGAAGAGAAAACTTTTTTCATGGTCAAGGATTTAGTTTCATAAAAAATAATCATAACGAAGCTAAGAACCGAAATTGAAAATAACACAGTTTAATACTCCCGTTCAGAGCAAAAAATCAGAAGAACAAATATTTTCTCAAATTTGCCGCACTGTATTTTGTATTTACTGCTGCGCATACTGCTGCCAACAAACTTATTATGCCTATCACCTTCCACACAGCCGATATTAAATTCTCACTGCGCAATCGCACTGCGCTCAAGAAATTCCTGCACCACCAAATCAGCGCATCATCAAATCAGCACATCAATGTCTCTTTTATCTTTTGCTCCGATGAGTACCTCTTAGCCATCAACAAGCAATTCCTCAACCACGATTCCTATACCGACATCATCACCTTTCCTCTCGTTCAAACCAAAGAAAAATTGCAAGCAGAGATTTATATAAGCGTTGATAGAGTTAAAGAGAATAGTTTAAAGTTTAAGGTTCAAAGTTTGCAGCCCAATCCGAAATCGGCAATTCGCAATTCGCAATTTGAAATGGAACTCCACCGGGTTATCTTCCACGGGATGCTCCATCTCTTAGGATATAAAGACAAAACAGAGGCTAATAAATTGATAATGAGGAAAATGGAAGATAAATGGATAAATCAGTTTTCGATCTATAGCAGTAAAGATATTGCAGCAAAAGAGAAAAAGCAAAGGAAGTAAAGGGTGTATTTGTCCTCCGCAGGCAGCCGTAAGGCGGAGGTGTCTCGCGGCTTTGTGCGAGACGGAGGTGGATGAATTTAAACCCTTTTCATTCCACGTGGCACAATCCAACAACTGCATTAAACCCAGAGAAACCTTGAACTTTAAACTATCCCTGTTCCACGTGGCACAACTTATTTTATAATCCGCATTCCGCATTAAATTCGCGCCATGTTCAAAGAGTATGATGTTATAGTAGTAGGTGCCGGTCACGCAGGTTGCGAAGCCGCTGCAGCTGCCGCCAATATGAGCAGCAGTGTGTTGCTCGTTACTATGAACATGCAAACCATTGCACAAATGAGCTGCAACCCAGCCATGGGTGGAATAGCTAAAGGACAAATCGTTCGTGAAATTGATGCCCTCGGTGGCTACTCGGGAATGGTAAGCGATAAGAGCATGGTGCAGTTCCGTATGCTGAATAGAAGTAAGGGTCCGGCTATGTGGAGTCCCCGCACTCAGAACGATAGAATGATGTTTGCAACCGTGTGGAGAACCATGTTGGAGGAGACCAAAAATGTGGATTTCTGGCAGGATATGGTTGGCGGGCTGTTGATAAGGGACGGAAAGGTGTGCGGAATCCGCACTTCAATGGGGATAAAGATTCCGTCTAAATCTGTGGTTTTAACCAACGGAACCTTCCTCAACGGACTTATTCATATCGGTGAAAAGAACTTTGGTGGGGGCAGAGCAGGAGAAAAAGCGGCTCATGGCATTACCGAGCAATTGGTAGAACTCGGCTTTGAAGCGGGCAGAATGAAAACAGGAACACCGCCAAGGTTAGATGGAAGAAGTCTCGACTACTCCAAAATGGAAGAGCAATTCGGTGACGAAGAAGTAACGGGTTTTTCTTTCAAGAAGGGCGTCAACCCTTTCTCTAAAGACAATGTCACCCTGAGCCTGTCGAAGGGTAAAGAAGAAATGCTTCGACAAGCTCAGCATGACAACCAGCCCCTGACAACTGTCAACCGTCAACTGAGTTGCCATATCACTTACACCAACCAGAAAGTCCACGACATCCTTCGCACAGGTTTCGATAAAAGTCCGATGTTTAGCGGAAGAATAAAAGGACTTGGTCCTCGTTATTGTCCAAGTGTGGAAGATAAGATTGACCGCTTTGCCGATAAAGAAAGGCATCAATTATTCGTAGAGCCCGAAGGATGGAACACGGTGGAGATTTACCTCAATGGGTTTTCCACCTCGCTTCCCGAGGATGTTCAATACAAAGCCCTGCAGCAAGTTCCGGGTCTCGAAAACGTAAAGATGTTTCGCCCCGGCTATGCTATAGAGTATGATTATTTTCCGCCTACGCAGTTGAGTCACTCTCTCGAAACAAAGTTGATTAAGGGATTGTTCTTTGCGGGGCAAATAAACGGCACCACAGGTTATGAAGAAGCCGCCTGTCAGGGCTTAATGGCGGGTATCAATGCACATCGTTCTGCCAAGGAAGAAGAGCCTGTTGTTCTCAAACGTTCTGATGCTTATATCGGAGTATTGATAGACGACCTCATCAACAAGGGAACTGAAGAGCCGTATCGTATGTTTACGAGCCGCGCAGAGTATCGTATTCTGCTTCGTCAGGACAATGCCGACCTTCGCCTCACCGAACTCGGTTACGGCATCGGATTGGCAGATAATGAGCGATACGAGCGGGTGAAGCAAAAGAAAGAAGCCCTGAAAGAAATACGAGAGTTCTTTACCCAATACGGAGTGGAGCCAGCCGAAATAAATGCCACCCTGAGCGAAGCAGGAACCGCAGAGTTAAACCAAAAGGTAAAGTTGGATAAGGTGCTTATGCGTCCTCAGGTGAACATGGAAATTCTGCGCAAGGGAGTAAAGGCGCTCGATGAATTCCTGAATAAATACGATAAGGACTTTATTGAGTCAGCCGAAATAGTAATGAAATACGATGCCTATATTGAAAAGGAAATGGACCTGGTGCAGAAGATGGGCAAGCTGGAGGACATTAAACTGCAGGCGGATTATGATTACAGCAAATTGAAATCATTGAGTATTGAAGCGCGACAAAAATTAGCTAAAATTAAACCCACTTCCCTAGGGCAGGCAAGCCGAATCAGCGGAGTATCTCCCGCAGATGTTTCGGTATTGCTGGTGCACATGGGAAGATAAATTAATAGAATGGAAGGTTGGAATAATGGAATAGTGGATAAAGGAAGTGGATTCATCCATTCATCCATTCATCCATTTATCCAAAAAGCAAATAAAAACAATAGAGTTGTATCATGCGCAATTCTTTTGCTTTCCTGCCTAATACTCACGCACTGCGCCAACGAAAGCGTTCCCACCGGAGGTAAGAAAGACGAAAAACCACCCGAAGCTAAGAAGATTTCACCGCCCAATAAGTCGCTTCACTTCACCAGCACACAAATAAAAATAACCTTCAACGAATTTTTAAAGGATGGTGGATTTGCGCAAACGCTTATCTCTCCACCGCTCAACAAAAGACCCGAATTTCATGTTGAGGGAAGAACGCTTACTATAAAATTAAAGAGCCCGCTGCGCGATAGCACCACTTACACCATCAACTTTGCTGATGATGTAAAGGATTTAAACGAAGGAAACGTTGCGAGCAACTTTACTTATGTTTTCTCTACCGGAGATTTCATAGATTCTCAAAAAGTGTCGGGCTCAGTGGTGTTGGCAAAGGACAATACGAATCAGGAGGGCATCGTAGTGTCACTTTATCCGAAGGATTCGGTAGATGGTATCTTAAGGTCTAAGCCATTTTACTTTGCAAAGACAGATAAAGCCGGGCAATTCAAAATTGAAAATATCAAAGCGGGAAAATATTTGGTCTATGCACTCAAGGACCAGAACTATAACTACATCTACGACCAGCCAAACGAGTTAATTGCCTTTTCAGATTCAATTCTTGACCTGACCGATTCGGTAAACGATGAAGTCAAGCTTTTTCTGTTTGATGAAAACAAAAAGAAGGCACAACTGGATGCTGTGAAGTCTTTAAGTCCGGGACAACTACAAATTAGTTATAATCGACCTATATCAAATTTCAAACTAGACTGGAAAGGATTTTCGAAAGAAGACTTCGCCTATATTTATCCTACCAATGACACTATAATATACTGGTATTCAAAATATTACATTCAAAAAGACAGCTTTTTTCTGAGCGCAAACGACACCATTCTTGATACCGTGAGGTTGGAATTGAAGTTTGTGAAGAAAGATTCTCTCTTCACGCGGAACAATATTTTGTCGGGCGCTGCAAATCAACCAAATAGAAGCAAAGAAGACACCGCTAAACGGGTTGATTTTCTTTTTCAGGAGTTTAATAAAGCGGTTAAAATAAATCTTACCCGACCATGCATCAATATAAACGAAACAAAACGCCTTCATTTATTCGAAGATTCAAGCACAAATTATTCGGAGTTGAAATTTACGGTAGATGAAAAAACAAAACAGAGTATCGCTGTAGATTTTCAGAAAAAGGAAAACACAAAATACAGTATTGAAATTCCTGATTCAACGGTGCAGGATATTTTTGGAAAGTGGAATAGTAAACTCGTTTACAAATTTATTACGAATGCAAAAAACAGTTACGGCAATTTGCACATCACACTCAAAACTCAACACCCCGAAAATTATTACGTGATAAAACTGCTTGATGCAAGCAACACTACGGTTCAGGAATTTTTCTTTACCGGCAACGGTGAAAGAAAAGTTAGTGCAGAAAATATTTTAGCCGGTAGCTATAAATTTGTGGTGATTGAAGACACTAATAAAAACGGAGTGTGGGATACGGGAGAGTTCAAAAACAAAAAGCAACCCGAAAAAATATTCACTTACAAAGAAAGCTACCAACTCAAAGGCGGCTGGGATTTAGATGCCGAAGTGAAATTTTAATTCACTCCATACTTCTTACTGAACTTCACGTTCAATTCCTTTTGCTTATTGTTCAAATCAATTTGTCTTCCACTGATGAACGCATATTCTATATTGGAAGTTTTCATGTCGAGCACATCACCGGTGGAAACAATCAGCGATGCCTCTTTCCCTTTTTCCAAAGAACCTATTTGCGTATCTACTCCGAGAATTTTTGCGGTGTTTGATGTGATAGCCGCGAGTGCTTCTTCTTTAGTTAAGCCGTAAGTAACCGCGCTACCTGCATTGAAGGCCAAATTTCTTTCCTGCCAAAAACCACCGGGAATACTCAGGCAAAACAACACGCCTGCTTTTTGCAAAACAGCCGGAGTTTTAAACGGCTGGTCAATATCTGCATCGTCACCGGAAGGAAGCTCATGCGTTTTACCAAGGATAACTGCAACGTTTTTCTTCGCCAGCTCATCGGCAATCATCCAGCTTTCTTCGCCTCCGCTAATCACTAAACGCAAACCGAATTCTTCGGCAAAGGCAATAGCGTGTTGCATTTCTTTCACGCGGTCAACGTTGATGTAAAGCGTTTTAGTTTTTGTAAACAACCCGCTCATGGCTTCGAAGCGAAGATTTGTTTTGTCGTGCGCACCGGCTTCGGCATAACTTTTTGCATCGCTGAAATAATCTTTGAGAGCGTTCACCTGTTTGTCGTAATCTTTGTTCACTTTTGGTGCCCATAATTCATTATCCCAACCTCTCATGTTGGGCCAGTTGAGCCAAATGCCATCTTCTTTTACCAGCGCATCTTCCCAGTTCCAGGCATCGAGTTGAACAACAGCAGAAGTTCCAGAAACTGTTCCATACAGCGGAGTGCTTTGCGCATATAAAACGCCATTGCTTCGAACAGTAGGTGTTACGCGCGAGTCGGTATTGTAAGCAATAATTGCGCGTGCATCAGGATTGTAATTCCCAACTTCGGCATAATCATTTGTAGCCCGAACCGCCTCAATTTCATCGAGACCGACTTTTGTGTTAGCGGCAATAATGCCGGGGTAAATTTGTTTACCGGTGCAGTCAATCACCTTGCCCATGGTCTCATCTGTTTTGAACGAAGGGTTTTCTTCAAGGAAAATAATTTTACCGTTTTCAAAACCGATGGTGGCATTATTCAAAATCTTTCCATTGCCAACATGAACAGTAGCATGGGTTAAGTAAATGCTTTGCGATTGTTTAGCTGCCGGTGCAGGCACATCGGATTGTGAAAACACAGTCAATACAATTAGCGAATTAGCGAATGTGAGAATTAGCGAATGGATGAATTTTTTGTTTGTCATATTTTTTGTTTTACGGTGAGCATTCGCGTTTAGCTTCATTAGCTAATTCGCTAATTCTCACTTTCCGATTTAGTCATTATCACCACATGAATATTCCTTGTTTCCTTTAGGTGAGGGCTCTTGTGTGGCACCACCGCCTTTCTTTTCTTCCAGCATTTTTTGAATTAAGCGCGCACGCTCCTTACGTATTTCTTCGCGCTTCAATGCATCGCGTTCAATGTCGAAGAATAAAATTCCGTCTACAAAAGTTTTTTCTGCTTTGGCATAAATAGAAAGCGGGTTCGCGCTCCATACTACAACGTCTGCATCTTTTCCAACTTTAATAGAACCGGTGCGACTATCTAAGTGCAGCATCTTCGCAGGGTTGAGCGTGCAGAGTTTCCATGCTTGCTCTTCGGTAAGTCCGCCATACTTAATTGACTTCGCTGCTTCCTGATTTAATCTGCGCGCCATTTCTGCATCATCAGAATTTATTGCGGTGTTAATACCTACTTTGGTAAGAATTGCCGCGTTGTACGGAATAGCATCAATCACTTCATACTTATAAGCCCACCAGTCAGCAAAGGTTGAAGCGTTCACTCCGTGTGCTTTCATTTTATCAGCCACTTTGTAACCTTCAAGAATATGCGTGAACGTGTTAACTCTAAAGTTGAATGAATCAGCCACATGCATCAGCATATTTATTTCGCTCTGCACATAACTGTGGCAGGTGATAAATCTTTTCTTGTTCAAAATTTCAGCGAGTGCATCAAGTTCAATATCTCTGCGTGGAGAAACGCCTTTTGTTTTTGCAAGGTTGTATACGTTCCACGCTTTGCTGTATTCTCTCGCCTTCGTAAAATAATTGTAGTAAGTCTGCTCAACACCCATGCGTGTTTGCGGATAGCGAATCCGGTTATGGTCGCCCCAGTTTGATTGCTTCACATTTTCTCCCAACGCGAATTTGATGAAGCCATCAGCTCCTTCAATTTTCATTTTCTCCGGTGTGTATCCCCAACGGAATTTCACCAGTGCGCTTTGTCCGCCAATAGGATTTGCCGAGCCGTGCAGCAACTGCGCACCAATAACTCCACCGGCAAGCTGACGGTAAATATTAATGTCATCGCAACTCACCACATCACCAATACGAACTTCCGCGCTGCTTGCCTCGCTTCCTTCATTCACACCTTCCTGAATAGCAATGTGATTGTGTTCATCAATAATTCCTGCGGTTACAAACTTGTTTGTGGCATCAATTGTTTTGCAATCGGCACAAGCAAGATTTTTTCCAATAGCAGAAATTTTTCCTGCGCGAATAATTACATCGGTGTTTTGTAAAACACCCTCTGCTTCGTTTGTCCAAACGGTTCCATTTTTAATCAAAAAATTTTCCTGCACAGGTACCTGCTCATTGCCATAAGCCATGAAAGGGAAAACTACTTTACCTAAATTCTTCGTTACATCAATGGTATCTTTCTTTGGTTTTGAAGTATCCGCATCCGGTCCTTTGGTTTGAGTGGCGTTCCATGCAACCCAACCTCCATCAGGATATTCTCCTTTACCACCCCACGATTTTTCAGAGTAGTTAATAGTTCCGCTCAGGCGAATTTTGCCGGTAGTTTTTTTGTCAGGAGAAAAGGAAAGGCTGATGTCATTATCCTTATAAGAAAGTTTAGCATCAAGTTTTATGGTGTCGCTCAAAATAATTTGTGCTTTCGGAGAAGTTGCTTCACCACTTACTTTCAACTTAAATGTTTGTGCCGGAGCATTCACAAAAACATTCAGCGAGTATTCTCCACGAATGTCTTTCTGGTCAAATGCCTTTATCTCATAGCGCTTTCCCTGAATCCAGTTTTCGTTTATCTCGCACTTATCATCAAACAGAGGTTTTGATGTAACGAAGAAGTTGGCAAGCTTTCCTGTTTCGAGAGAACCAACTTTGTCATACGCATTAATGAACGAAGCCGGATTGTAAGTGAGTGCTTTCAAAGCTACTGTTGAATCTAAACCATACTTAACTGCTTTGCGAAGGTTGCTGAGGAAATCTTCTTTCTTCTCTAAATCGGAAGTAGTAAGTGAGAAATCAATTCCTGCTTTTGAAAGAGCTGCACAATTGGTTGGAGCCAATTCCCAATTCTTCATCTCTTCCAGAGAAACCCAGTTGGCCTTGTAAGGGTCTTCGACATCAAACGCTTTCGGAAAATTTAATGAAGTGATAATTTTTGCATTGCTCTTTTTTATTTCATCAATGCGTTTGTACTCATCACCTTTTGCTTTGATGATGTATTGCACGTTGAACTCATCGCCTACTTTATCAGCACGCAAAACTTTTTGCCAATCGCCACCGGCATCGAAAATCTGCGGAACGCTTTGCTCCTTATTCCATTCTTCAAGGTTGATGTTGAACTCTTTTTTATCGGTAGCAGATTTATACCACTGCGCATCGTAATACGTTTGGCGAATCAATGCGATTGAGCCCATCAGAGATGAAGGATAGTCCTGCGTAGAGCTTCCTTTATTGAAAGAGTAGTTTGCACTTGCATCTGCTTTCACTAACACAAAATTTTCTTTGTCGTTGTTCAAGGTAACCACAGCACTTGTGCCACGTGCAATGCCGTCTTTTTTATTAGTAAGTACAGAGCCAAAACCAATCTTGCGAAGCTCATCTGCCTTACCATCGTTCACCGTAAAATTTCTGTCGGCATGAAAATCGGTGTGTATAGCTTGATTCCATCCATATGCGCCTTTGATATTCGATTCGAGTTGCGGGTCTTCAGAATTTTTTGGCTTTTGAATTTCAGGCATTCCGTAATCAGAAAAAACATCAATGAAACTCGGATAGATGAACTTGCCTTTCAGGTCGTGAATGATTGCTCCCTTTGGAATGGAAATATTTTTACCGCCATCTACAATTTTACCATCGCGGATAATCAGCGTTGCCGAATCAATTTTGGTGTTGTAGTTTTTCCAGATAGTCGCATTCGTAAATGCATGAATGCCTTCGCGGTAGTCATCGGGTCCGTTGGTTTTGAAAGTTGTCTCTTGAGAGGTCAAACGGCAGATATTAAACAACAGACAAATACAGAATAGGAGTTTGCGCATGAGAAAAATTTTTTGAGTGAGTGAAAATAGAATTTTACTTTTCACGTAGACTTAGCTTCGGTTTAAATTGACTCCATACAACGCATTTAGAACTTCGCTCGTTTTATAAACAGAAAATCAATTTAAAATTATCTTCGTCTTCCGTTTCTAAAGAACATGAAAAAAATAATTTCCTCTGCGCTTTTTCTTGTTGCTGTTTTTACAGCAATGGCCACGCATATTGTTGGCGGCTTTATCTCGTACTCTTATGTTGCAGGAACAACCAGTACATACAATATTAAACTCAAAATTTATCGTGACTGTAATTCGCAAACTGTTTTTGATGGATTGCCCGATGCCAATGGAATGGTAAGAGCGGGTCATATTTTTGTTTACGACAACTTTGGTTCGCTCGTTACAACTATTGATTTAGATGCCCCTACTGTTACAAACATTGACCCTCCAATTGATAATCCTTGTTTAACTAATACAAGCGGAGTTTGTGTGGAAGAAGGAGTTTATACCATTACCTATACTTTGCCAAGTGATGTGCAGGGATATACCATAGCTTATGTGCGTTGTTGCCGCAATGGTTCTATCGACAACATTATGACACCCGGTTCACAAGGCGGAACTTACTCGGCATACATTCCTCCTACTGCCACTTATCACAATAGCAGTCCTGAGTTCAATCAATTTCCTCCAACCTTTATTTGCTTAAACGCGCCATTGAGATTTGACCACTCCGCCTCTGATGCCAATGGAGATGTGTTGACCTATTCGTTGTGTTCTCCTCAATTAGGAGGAGATACTATGGATCCGGCTCCTCTTAGTCCTGCGGGACCACCGTTTCAAGATGTGTATTGGGAAACAGGATACAGTGCAATAAATCCGCTTGGAAATAATTCATTGCAAATTGACCCGAACACAGGTTTTCTAACGGGCACACCGAATGCACAAGGACAATTTGTAGTGGGCATTTGTGTGAGCGAATACAGAGGCGGGGTTTTAATAGCAACGTATCTGCGCGATTTTCAATTCAACGTAACTCCGTGTAATATTCCTGTGGCGGATATTCCGAGTACAGATATTAATCCGGGAACCGGAGTAGGAACCTACATTATCAATTGCAGCAATCTGCACGTGGTGTTTCAAAATACTTCTTACAACCCACCACCCGTAGGTGTGCCGATTACTTACAATTGGGATTTTGGTGTTCCTGGAATTACAACCGATGTTTCTAATCAGCCTGTTCCGTTTTATGATTACCCGGATACGGGAACTTATTTTGTTACACTGATTGCAACTAAGGGTACAGGATTACAGGCATGTATTGACACTACTTACGCTTTCGTTTACATTTATCCAACGCATCATTCAGATTTTACAACAGCAAATGTTTGCGAAGGAACAAGTGCAAATTTTACCGACCAAAGTATTTCTACCGTAGGAAATGTAAATCAATGGAACTGGAATTTTGGCGATGGAAATACATCTGGCGCAAGCAACCCTACGCATTTATACACTACATCCGGCACGTATAATGTTACGCTCGTTGGTGGTAATGATTTGGGCTGTAGAGATACGATTGTAAAACCAATTACGATTTACTCCACACCCGTTGCCGATTTTTCTTTCGCACAAACGTGCGTGAATTCGCCTGTGAATTTTACCGACAACAGCACAGGAACAATTACTGCTTACGCATGGCAGTTTGGAAATGGAGCAAGCGATACGCAAGCGAATCCAACAACTACTTACAACACCGTTGGAAATTTCAACGTTGATTTAATTGTTGCTTCTGCTGGTTGCAGCGATACGATTACAAAATCAATTACTGTAAATCCTGTTCCTGTGGTGGCGAATAACGATACAGCAATTTGTCCCGGGCAATCGGTGCAGTTGCATGCAAGCGGGGGTTCTGTTTACACCTGGAGCCCTGCGCTTTATTTGAATGATTCAACATTGGCAAATCCGGTTTCTACACCTGTGCCACCTTCATCAATTACTTACAATGTTACTGCGGTTAATGCATTTCAATGTAGCGCAAGCGATGCTGTTACGATTTTGTTTTTTGCACCACCAAATGTTTTTGCAGGCATTGATACTTCGGTTTGTTTAAGTGGTGCGAATTTTAAAGACAGTGTGCAGTTGAATGCGATTGGTGCGTTTAGTTATCAATGGATGCCATCGTTCTCACTTAATTCTGCATTTATTCAAAACCCTATTGCTCGACCGCTGACCAACACAACTTATTTAGTAATGGGAACCGATGCGAATGGTTGTGCGGCATTTGATTCGGTTACCGTGTATGTGCTAGACCCGAACATCAATGTGATTATTGACGCTACAAAAAATGTTTGCATTGGCGATACGGTTTACGCGAATGTTACCAGCCAAGGCGCATCGAATTATGTGTGGACACCGAATCAGTTTTTAGTGAATCCGAATTCTTACAGCCCGGGATTTTATCCCGCCATAAACACAACTTACACGCTCACTGTTTCTAATTATTGTTATACAAAGAGCGATGATATTTTGATTGTTGTTCTTCCATTACCTACGTTATCGTTTACGCAAAAAGATTCTGTATGCGTAGGCGATACGTTGCAAATTTTTGCAAACGGAGCGCAGGTTTACCAATGGAATTTTGATAACACGTTGAGCGCGCTCAACATTTCAAATCCATTTGCATGGCCAGATACTTCGCAGTTTTATTATGTAACCGCAACTGACATTAACGGCTGCACGAATTACGATTCTACTTTCATCAATGTGGTTCAGTTGCCGATTGTGAACGCAGGAAACGACACCTTGATTTGGAAAGACACCAAAGCATTTCTTGATGGCTCAACAGATGCTTCGAAATATTTTTGGTCGCCAAAAACTTTTCTGCACAGCTATCAGTCACTACAAACTTCTGCCGATATTACCAAGACGCAAGCGTATGTGCTGTACGTAGAAAATGATTTCGGTTGTGTGAATAGCGACTCAATCATCATTACGGTCGAAACCAACAATCTTCTTTTAGTGCCCACGGCTTTCTCACCAAATGGCGATGGCGTGAATGATGTTTTCAGAATTCTTCGCTACCTCAACATAGGCAAGCTGAAAGAATTTTCGGTGTGGAATCGTTGGGGTGAAAAAGTTTTTTCTACCAATGATATTGAAGAAGGCTGGAACGGAAAATTCAGAAACATAGAACAGGAAATGGGTGTTTATGTTTGGCAAATTATTGCCGAAACAAAAGACCCCGAAGAAATTACACGCAGAGGAAACGTAACGTTGGTGCGCTAAATTTTTCACTTAGATTTACAAAAAATATTTACTCATGAAGAAAATTATGTTCGCCTTTGTTGTTATTGTAATTTCAATTGCATCGTGCTCAAAAAAATCAGCTCCTACTGCCGCTAAAGAAACAGCTGTAGATGGGGCGCTTGTATTCGCAAGTAATTGCAAAGGTTGCCACGGTGCCGATGGAATTAAAGACAGCCGCACACCTAACCTTCATACCATTGCTTTAGACAAAGCAGGATTGGTAAACAGCATCACAAACGGCAAAGGTCACATGCCTGCGTTTCAAGATAAATTGAGCACCGCAGAAATTTCTGCAGTAGCCGACTTGATTGTAGGCTGGCACAACAAGTAATCATGAATCATTATCGCGCAATTGGATTGATGTCGGGAAGTTCTCTTGACGGGCTTGATATTGCCTATTGTGAATTTACCTATGAAAACGAAACGTGGAATTTTAAAATTCTGCAAACCGAAGTGGTGGAGTTTTCTGCCGAAGGCATTCTGAGAATAAAATCATTGCCAACTTCCACGGCAAAAGAAATTGCACAAGCGCACACTTCGCTTGGAAATTATTTCGGCAAATGTGTGCATGAATTCATTCAGAAAAATTCGTTGCAAAATAAAGTTGACTTCATTGCTTCACATGGGCACACTATTTTTCATTTTCCCGAAAAGGGATTTACAACACAAATAGGAAATGGTGCGGCAATAGCCGCACAAACAAATCTTCCTGTGGTTTGTGATTTTCGTTCGGCTGATATGGCGAATGGCGGACAGGGAACACCTATTGTTCCTATTGGCGACAAACTTCTTTTTGCTGACTACAAACTTTGCTTGAACATAGGCGGCATTGCAAATATCAGTTGTAAATCCGAAACAGAAATTGTTGCTTTTGATATTTGTGCTGCAAATCAGGTGTTGAATTTTCTTGCAAATACTTTTGACAAAGAATACGATGCTGCCGGAGAAATTGCAGCGAGCGGAGAATTGAATGCAGAATTGTTAGCAAGACTGAACGAAGTGAAATTTTGTTCGCAGCCCTTTCCGAAATCTTTAGACAATAGTTTTTCGCGCGAGATAATTCTGCCGCTGTTGGAGGAATTTGGAATTTCGGTAGAAGATAAAATGAGAACTTATGTGGAGCATATAGCCGTTCAAATTGCAAATCACATTCAGCGAATTGTCAAAAAAGAAAAAATCACTTTATCGCCCGAAGACAAAATCTTGGTAACAGGTGGCGGAGCGTTCAATACATTCTTACTCGAAAGAATAAAAGCACAAACCAAACTCACCATTGAAATTCCCAATGAAGAATTGGTGAAGTTTAAAGAAGCTCTTGTAATTGCATTTATGGGTGTGTTGCGCAAACGCAACGAAGTAAATGTGCTGAAAAGTGTAACAGGTGCGAGGAAAGATACTTGTGCTGGGGCGGTGTATTTGGGATAGTAAAGCCGTTGTTGCGAATTACTTTTTATTCGGTTCAAACTTTATATCCCATTGAGCCACATACTTCGCCAGCGAACCCAACCCTACTTCTTGCCGCCATTGCTCAACTTTACTTTCATCTAAGAGAGGAAAAAGTTCATACTTACTTGTTTGAGGATTGAAACGAATCTGTGAACCAAATTTTTGAGGCTTATTATCGCTTATCTGCACTCGGTCATACATCAGCGCATAGCTTTCCCAATCCGCTTCTTTATCTTTACAAAGCTTTTCTATCGTTGGCAAATATTTTTTTTGCTTCTCTGCATCGGAATGTTGAATAACCAAAAACGCAGATTGTGCTGCCTCTTTACCTACTTGTGAGTTTTTAGGCCAGCCCTTTTTGTCTATGAGACGCTCAAGTTCTTTTTGATTTTCGAGATTGAGAGACTCTTTTATTTTCCATAATGCTTTTACCACTATAGAACCCTTGCCAATTTTATCTTCAGCAAGGAAAATACAATCATAATATGCTTGGTCTGTCACATGCATATACCAAAGCTTTTTGGCGTACTCAATATCTTTATAGCGATGATTATATTTTTTCTGAATAGCTGCTATAAGGTTTGTTTCGAAATCACCCCAACGATTGTCTTTTCGTAAATTCAAAAGATCCGGATCACATAACATAAATGGTGAAGTGTCCTTTGTTGCGGCAATTAATAAATATTTGAATGCAGAGTCAATTTGGTCATCAAGTGAGAGGGCACAGGCATAATTATAGAGTTCATTAAAATTGGTGCCCTCGATTTCGTAAGCATTTTTAAAAGATTCTATAGCTCCTTTTAAATCTCCGATTTGTCTTAAACTATCCGCGGGTGTTAAGGCATCGCGAAGGACAACAACCGTATCTCCATTGACAATGATCGTGTCGCGCGTCTGAGAAAATCCCAACTGTATCAGAGTTAGAAAACTAAAGACAAGTAGAATGTTTTTCATAAACATCTTTTTTAGGGGTTTTACTTAAAACTCATTTCACTTTCACTCGCTCTTTTCGCGGGAAAATAAGCCGCTAACAAGCTTACCGAAACTATAATCAGCATGGTTACCACAGGGTCGAGCCACTTTAATTTTACAGGATAATAGTTGATTACGAAACTCGAGTCAGCTCCGCCTAATTTCAGAAAATGAAATTTCATTTGAAGCAGCACTACTGAATAACCGAGCACTAAACCTGTAAGTGCACCAATGAGCGAAGACAACATGCCATTGAGCAGATAAATCTTTTTTACCTGCTGCGCATTGCTGCCCATTGCTTTTAAAATAGAAATGTCTTTTGATTTTTCGAGCACGAGCATAGAGAGTGAACCGATAATGTTGAACGAAATAATAAGAATGATAAAGCCAAGAATGGCGGTGGTCACCCACCGCTCAATCAGCATCACCTGATAGGTTTCAGCTTTTTGCTCGTAGCGCGTGCGCACCGCAAAATCTTTTCCGGCTAATTGCGCCAGTTGTTTTTTTGTGGCTTCAATGTCGGCTTCGGGTTTCAGTTTTATTTCATAAGCCGAAACGCGATTCTCTTCGCCAAGTAACTCGCGCGCAAAATTCAGATTCACAAAAATATATTTGGAATCAAACTCCTGCTGAATAGAAAAAACTCCCGCAGGAATCACCGACATAGTATTGAATGCATCTTCGGGCGCGAAAGCGGTTTTCACTCCCTTGCGCGGCACGGTAATGCGCAGCGGCTCGGCTCCGCGCTTCACATCTATGTTCATCGGATAGCTGATGTTTGCGCCTATCACTGCGTAATTCATCGAAGTGTCGCGCAGTAAAAATTTTCCATCGCGCACATAATTTTTTACAGTAGTAACCGAGTTGTAATTTTCATCTACGCCTTTTATAGTGGCGAGTTGCGCTTCTTCTCCGTATTCGAGATAGGCGTTTTCTTCAAGCGTTTGCGATAGCGATGCAATGCCGTTGAGCTGTAAAATTTTAGAACGGAACAGCGAATCATCTTCAAATGTTTTTCCCTGCACCGCGCGAATTTCTAAATCGGGATAGAAAGAATTGTAGAGCGAAAGCACCAATCCTTCAAAGCCGTTGAACACTGAGAGCACTACAATCAAGGCAAACGCACCTACACCCATACCCAACATGCTCACGCGTGAAATCACATTAATGGCATTGGTGGATTTTTTCGAGAAGATGTAGCGTAATGCAATTCTGAATGCAAGCATGTGCCGTTTTACAGTTGGTTACTTCTTTACTCGTTTAGTTGGAGTTTTAGTTTTTGTGGTAACCCGTTTTGCCTTTGGTTTTACTTCGGGCTTCGCACTACTCGCTTCTAACTTTATTCTCTCATCGTCTTCATGCACTTTCTTAAAAACTTCATCCATGTGAAAAGCGTAGTCAAGCGTTTCGTCTCTGAAAAATTCTATTTCGGGGGTTACGCGCAGCTGATGGCGAAGTTTTTCAACCAGTTTTCTTTTCAGTTCAAATTTGCGCTCGTTGAATTTTTCAACTACCTCATCCGGGTTTTCGGTATTGAAAACGCTGAGGTAAAAACGCGCTAAACCTAAATCGGAAGTTACCCGTACTTTGGTCAAGGTTACAAATGCTTTACCGTAAATAGCTTTGCCATCACGGGTTAGTATTTCAGAAAAAGCTTTTTGAATTTCAGAACCTACTTTCAATTGTCTGCGCGAATCCATGTTTTCAATTTTTGGTAAAAGTAAAAAACAATGGCGGGCGAAATATTTTTCTCCTTCACGCGTTTCATTCATCATTCTATATTTGAGCACATGAAGAATCTTCTCCGCATTCTCTCTTACGTTCGCAAGTACTCTTCGTTTGCGCTGTTGAACATTGTGTTCAACGTGCTCACCGTTTTGTTTTCCCTGTTTTCTGTAGTGATGATAATTCCGTTTTTGCAATTGCTGTTCAACAAAATTCCGAAAGTTGTAACGAAGCCGGAACTACACTTAAGCGCAACCTGGTTTATTGATTACATGAAATATGTTTTGAGCGAAGAGATAATGAATAGCGGACAGGTTGTTGCACTGATAAAATTTTGCGCAGCTATTGCTATTCTGTTTTTTCTAAAAAATCTGTTTCGGTTTCTTGCGCTTTATTTTCTTTCTCCCATTCGCAGCGGCTCGGTGCGCGATATTCGCAATGAGCTTTATGCAAAAATTTTGTCGCTTCCGCTTTCATATTATTCTAAAGAGCGCAAAGGCGATTTGATTTCGCGCCTTACGGACGATGTGAAAGAAGTGGAAATCAGCATCATCAGTTTCATTGAGGTAACCGTTCGAGAGCCGCTGAACATTATCATCTTTTTAGGTGCGCTGCTTTTGCTGAGTCCGCAGCTTACCGCCTTTGTTTTAATCAATTTGTTGGTTACCGGTTTAATCATTGGGAGAGTGGGCAAAAGTTTAAAGAGGCAATCTATGGAAGCGCAATCTGTTTCGGGTCGTTTGCTTTCTATTATAGATGAAACGCTTAGCGGCTTGAGAATTATTCATGCGTTCAACGCAGAAAACTTCATGCGTAAACAATTTGATAAAGTGAATGCAGAATTTTTTTCACTGAGCAGAGAAATCACCACGCGCAGAGAATTGTCTTCCCCGCTTACCGAGTTTTTAGCGATGGTGGTTGTTTGCACGGTGCTTTATTTTGGAGGAACGCTTGTGTTGCAGAAAAATTTAGAGGCGGAAACTTTCATTGCCTTCATGGTTTTGTTTGCGCAGTTGATTCCACCTGCAAAAAATTTTTCATCGGCTTCGTACAACATTCGAAAAGGATTGGCTTCTGCACAACGAATTTTTGAAGTGCTGGATGCAGAAGTGAAAATTGCAGAAAAAGAAAATGCGAGTGCTATTAAAGAATTCAAAAATGAAATTGAATATCGTTCAGTAGGCTTTTCCTATCACAACTACGACAACAAAAAAATTCTTCAGGCTATAAACTTGAAAATAACCAAAGGCAAAGTGGTTGCGCTTGTTGGGCAATCAGGTGCAGGAAAAACAACGATGGTTGATTTGCTGCCGCGCTTTTATGATGTAAGCGAAGGCGAAATTTTAATTGACGGCAAAAACATTCGCGATTATAAACTGAACGATTTGCGTGGTTTGTTCGGAATGGTTTCGCAGGAGTCAATTCTCTTCAACGATTCGGTGCTCAACAATATTGCTTTTGGAATGGAAGGTGCTACACGTGAAGAAGTAATGGATGCGGCAAAAATTGCTAACGCACATGATTTCGTTATGAAAATGGAGAATGGTTACGATTCCACCATTGGTGACAGAGGAGGAAAGCTAAGCGGTGGTGAGCGCCAACGATTGACAATTGCGCGTGCTGTTCTAAAAAATCCACCGATATTGATTTTGGATGAAGCTACATCGTCACTTGATTCCAACTCCGAAAAATCGGTACAGGATGCGTTGACAAAACTAATGAAAGGAAGAACCACTATCATAGTAGCACATCGCCTTTCCACCATTCAGTATGCCGATGAAATTATTGTGATGCAGGACGGTCATATCTCTGAGCGCGGCAACCACATTGGCTTAATGGCTAAGAACGGCATCTACAAAAAGCTGGTAGAGTTACAGGCGTTTTAAGACTCGTCAATACAACCCTTCGACAAGCTCAGGGTGACAGTGTAGCTTGTCATGCTGAGCTTGTCGAAGCATCTCTTCAACCACCACCAAATTTGTTTTTTCATTTTTTAACAACGGCAATACAATCTTTTTCTGCTTCGTGCGTTTTTATTAGTATATATTTGTTGCGAAAATTCGCTGGATAAGGAAATTCGCGGTTGAACATTGCAGGAGGGGTTTCCACAACAAATTTTTACTTACCTGATTTTATAACCATTTAATAAAGGAGGACGTCATGAAAACAAAAACAATTCTAGCGCTCAGCGTTGGCATCCTGTTGGTTTTTGTGTTTGGAAATGTTTCAGCACAAGACAAGTCAACAACAGGCGAAAACAATTTGACTGCGGGACCGCAGGCAGTAACTAATCACGCAGTAACTAACCCCGATGTGTTAGTGATAACGGGAAAGATTGTGGATGCTACCACAGGAAAAGCTATAGGCAATGCGAAAATTAATTTCGACCGTTTTGGTGAGGAGTTGATTCAGGCATCGGTTGACAAGGCGGGCAATTATGCCATTGCTTTAAACAAAAAAGAATTGGGCGAACCTGTTCGCGTAATTTTTAAAGTAGCGGGCTATAAGCGTTATGTGGTGAAGAATATTGATAAGCAGGCTACTTACTTAGATGCAGATATTTTTCTGCAGCCAATGGAAAGCGATGAAAAGAGCAACGCGAGCATTAAATATATTATGGGCGATGACCCATTCAATACGATGGTGATTAAAATGCAGTAAGCACTGAGCACCTAAAGAAAAGTGGAATTTGAAAGTCCGACTCATTTATTTGGGTCGGATTTTTTATTGCAGTAAAGACGCGCACCTTCTGTTTTCTAACATGCTGATTCATCTTTTATATTCGCGCCCATGAGTAAAGAGAATACGCAAAACCTGTTTCAGGAAATTATTTCGCACTGTAAGGAATACGGTTTCGTTTTTCCATCGAGTGAAATTTATGACGGCTTAAGCGCTGTGTATGATTATGGTCCATACGGTGTGGAGCTGAAAAAAAATATTCAGGAATACTGGTGGAAGGCAATGACACAACTGCATGAAAATATTGTGGGGCTTGATGCTGCAATTTTTATGCACCCAAAAACGTGGAAGGCGAGCGGACACATAGATGCGTTTATGGATCCGCTGATTGATAACAAAGATTCGAAGAGAAGATATCGTGCCGATGTGTTGATTGAAGATGCGCTTGCAAAAATTGAAGACAAGATTGAAAAGGAAGCTGAAAAGGCACAAAAGAAATTTGGTGATGCTTTTGACAAAGAAAAATTTCTGGCTACTAATCCCAATGTAATTCGCAGTAAAGAAAAATTAGTTGCTTTTGAAACACGTTTCAAAAAAGCATTGGAAGATAACAACCTCGAAGAGCTGAAACAAATCATTGTTGATTTGGAAATTGCCTGCGAAGTTTCGGGCAGTAAAAACTGGACGGAGGTTCGTCAGTTTAATTTAATGTTCAGCACCGAAGTAGGCTCACTGGCAGAAGACAGCTCTACCATTTATCTGCGTCCTGAAACAGCACAGGGAATTTTCGTCAACTTTTTACAAGTGCAAAAAACTTCGCGCAAAAAAATTCCTTTCGGAATTGCGCAGGTGGGTAAAGCATTCAGAAATGAAATTGTGGCGCGCCAGTTTATTTTCCGCACGCGCGAGTTTGAGCAAATGGAAATGCAGTTTTTTGTGCGTCCCGGCACACAGAAAGAATGGTACGATACCTGGAAAGAAGCGCGTATGAAGTGGCATCGCTCATTGGGTTTTGCGCAGGAGAGCTTGAAATTTTTCGATCATATAAAACTGGCGCACTATGCCGATGCTGCCGTAGACATTCAATTTAATTTCCCATTCGGGTTTAAAGAAATTGAAGGCATACACAGCCGCACCGATTTTGATTTGAAAAACCATCAGGAGTTTTCGGGCAAAAAGTTGCAATACTTCGACCCCGAAACCAACGAGAGTTATATTCCTTATGTGGTGGAAACATCTGTGGGATTGAACCGCACAATTTTGGCGGTGCTTTGCAATGCTTATAAAAATGAAAAGCTCGAAGATGGCAGTGAGCGTGTAGTGCTTTCTATTCCGCCATTTTTAGCACCGGTTCAAATTGCTGTTTTTCCGTTGATGAAAAAAGACGGGCTGGGTGAAAAAGCATACGAAGTGTTTAACTCGCTCAAGTGGGATTTCAAATGTTTCTACGAAGAGAAAGACAACATAGGCAAACGCTACCGCAGACAGGATGCACTCGGCACACCTTACTGCATTACCATTGACCACCAGACTTTAGAAGACAACACCGTTACCATTCGCGAGCGCGATACCATGCAGCAGGAAAGAATTTCGATTGAGAAATTGAAAGAAGTGGTGAGCGAGAAAGTGGACTGGAGAAAGGGGTTAAGGTAAGCGCAAATAAAAAAGTCCCCCGTATGAAAAGTACGAGGGACCAACCAACTAACAGAGAAACTCTTGCAATAATTTTATTGATAGACATCGCATGTCACCCTGAGCTTGTCGAAGGGTTCCCTCAAGGAAATGCTTCGACAAGCTCAGCATGACAATGCCTTTTTAGTTTGCTAAAGGGTAAATCATTCAGCCTTCTGCACTTTCCCAATTCCTTCACTCTTCAGTTCTTTCACTTCACCATTGCCTTTGTAATAAACATTGCCAATAGCCGAAGACCGAATAAAGAAAGCACTGTCGGCATAAATTTCGGCACTGCCCAGGGCAGTGTTGTGCAACATGATGGTTTGTGTTTTCAAATCGTAAGCGTTGAGCGCGCCCACACTTTTGTTGTTGATGCGAGCTTCGGTAACGATGCCTTGCAAATTAGTAACACCAACTGAGTTCAAATTTGCGCGCAAAAATTTTGCATCAATATCTAAATCAACTTTGCCCACCGATTCAGAATTTATTTCGAGCGAATCGAGCTTCAGTTTTCCGGAGGTAGTTAAACTGCCCACCGATTTATAGTTGAGCTCGCTTATGTTTTTCAAATTGATAAACACCTTCAACTTTTTCGATTTGCGAATCGAAACATTGTCTTCGGTTTCTACAACCAGCTCATCGCCATCGTTTCGCACAAGAATATACTCCTGCAAATTTTCATCGGCTTCTACTTTTACAAACTCCGGTCCTCCATCTTGCGAAAGCACCACCGGAAAAATTCCTTCAATAGAAATTTTGCTGAATGAAGTAATGGGGCGGTCCTGCTTAATTACATGTCCGTTGCCGCGCTTTCCGTTGCAACCGTTGCAGGCAGATACCGCTACAATGGCAGAGATAGCTGCTATAATTAAAATGGCTATTAAAAATTTCATGTTAGTTGGGATTGGTTATTTAATAATCTTCTTTCGACTTGTCTTTATCGTCTAAATGCTTTTCAATTTTAATGATTTTCTTCTCGCCTTTCTTCACTTGCTTGTCGGCATCTTCCTGTAACTTATCGGCCTCATGTTGCAGCTCGTCACTTTTCTCTTTTAGTATTCTCACTTGCTTCTTCAGCTTCTTGCCATCTTTCTCCTCAGAACTTATGTCTTCAGTAAGCACCTCATCTTTCTCCCCGTTAAAGTGATTTTCACCAACCAGGCATTTTACCTTTCCGCCTTCGGTTGTCCAGGTAGTGTGCGCAAAATAAGTGTCGTCATAATTTCTATCACCCTTTACAGTAGCTACCCACTTGTCAATATTATCACCAAAACTCAAATGCTTTCCTTCGGGAATTGACAAACGTATGCGCACATTCTGCGCACGGTATTTTCCGGTTTTATCTAACCACGCTACCGCAGGCAAATTCAATACAGAATCTTTTTGGCTGAAATTATAACGCACATATTCTGTGTTTTTAATCGCATCGGTTTTCGACTTGCCACGGCTGGTAATTATTTTATCTACATAAAAAGAATCGTTTGGCGAAGCGGCTAATTGCAATTCGGGTTTACCTACATTAATACTTGCCGCATCTTTAAAGTCAACGCCATTAATAAACACTCCGTGAAAACCAACTTGCACATCCTGGTCGGTTTCATCTTCCTCGGGCAAAATGGGATTACCCACCGAATCGGTCAACTGCACCTGTATATTTCCATTGGTTGGCTGCATTAAAGCAAAGCGGTCGAGCTTAGTTCCTGACGAACCAAAGTTTCCAATGTTTTCAATTACCGCATAACCAATTAAGAAAACACCAATCCACCACGCACCAAGTAAAGTCCATTTCAACCAGGGCGCTCTTCCTCTTCCTCCAAGTATAGCGCGAAGAGCTGCGTAAATAATTGCAATAACCGGTGCTGCAATAAAGAGCACAATGCCAATATAAAAGAGCGTGATCGTGTGCGGATTATCTACTAAAAGCTTAGGCGCTTCGGTAAACAAAACATTCCCCGCAATAGAAACCCCCAGCATTCCGGCAATGAGCGCAAACAAAACCACCAGCCCTATGAAGATGATAAAGCCTGCAACTATTTTTGCGAATACTGTGAATAGGGTAACAATAAGATGACCGATTTTAGAAAGAAAGCCGTCCTCATTTCTCAAATTATTTAGCGACTCACCAGTGCGGTGGGCCGCATCTTTAATTTCTTTTTCAATGGTCGAAATATTTACCGGCTCACCTTTCATCTGTAACTTTTCAGCCGATGTATATGCTTTAGGAATTACAATCAAGAGCAGAAAATAAATCAGAATCATAGTTCCGAAACTCACGAAGCAAAGAATGACTACTGCTAAGCGAACCCAAACAGGGTCGTTGATACCAAAGTAATGGCACAAGCCCGAAATAACTCCACCCACCTTCGCATCATCCGGGTCGCGGAATAATCTTCTCTTAACCGGAGCGTTTGAAGTATAAGTTGTTGAAGTACTTGTGTTGCCAGAAGTGTTTTCAGTGGCAGAACTTTCTTCACCTGCAATGTCTTCAGGTCTTCCCATTTGACTGGTTACATATTGCACATCATCAATACTCACCACTTCTTTGCGGTCACCTAATTTCTGATTGAGCATTTCAGCAATACGCGCTTCAATATCGTTGATGATTTCATCGCGTTCCGTTTCGCTTTTGAATTTTGCTTTCAAAGCTTCTAAATAATTATGAAGCAGTTCGAAGGCATTTTCATCAATGATAAATGCAATGCCGCCTAAGTTTATGTTTAATGTCTTTCTCATCGCTTATAAGTTTTTGTTGGTTTGTTTAATAATGTCGTTTACCGAATCGGTCAGCTCTTTCCAGCTTGCTAAAAGTTCTACCAGAAATTTTTTGCCCTCTTCTGTCAGGGTAAAATATTTTCTTGGAGGACCCGAAGTAGATTCTTCCCAACGGTACGAAAGCAATCCGTCATTCTTCAATCGGGTAAGAAGAGGATACAACGTTCCTTCCACTACTAACAACTCGGCTTTCTTCATGCGTTCGATAATTTCTGTCGGGTAATGCTCACCATCCGACATAATTGAGAGAATGCAGAACTCAAGCACTCCTTTACGCATTTGCGCTTTTGTGTTTTCTATGTTCATGCTGTTTTGATTTTAGTTTTTGTTTAAAAATTGCGGAGCCGGTTCATGCCAGCTCCGCGTGCTTTTGATTTACACTACACGAAACTTCACCACGAGTACAAATTTTTCAGTGGGCACTGCTGTTTTCAAATTCATTTCTTTCAACGATTGCTCTACATAATTTTTCAATTGAGTATTAGCCGAATTGATTTCATATAAACTCACCTTTCCTTTTTCATCAACCGATACAATGGCTTTTACTTCGTTGGCTTCGTTGTTTTCGGTTACATATTCAGGACAAGTGATGTTGCGCATAATTTCTCTGCGCACATTTTCTTTAGCTGCTTTTTCTACATTACCCGGAACGGCTGCAATTATTCCGAATGTGCTCATCAACAAAAAGTAAGTGGTGATGAATAGCGTTGTGGTGATTGTTTTTTTCATGATATTTTATTTTAGAGTTTGTTTAATCAACTACTTGACGATGCAATGATACATCTATTAAACGGTATTATGCAACACACACTACTATGTTTTTACAAAGTCCATGTTTAACTGTTTGATTTCCAGTCGGAAAAATTTTTAATAAAATGATGCGTACTCAAAAATATGCTACCAAAACCTGTTTTTGTTCAAAACTAGGTTGTGTTTTTAACGCAGTAAAAACATTTTTGACTCGAAACAAAATATGTTCTTATGAAGAAAACAATTCTACTCTCTGCACTGCTAATGATTGCGGGTGCAACTATGGCGCAAGACTCTACTCACGTTAAAAAAAGACCAAAGTTTATATTGGGTGGCGAAGGCATTTACGTCAGCGATTCTACATGGAGAATTGGCGGCTTTATTGGAGTTACCGTTAGCCAAACAGCTCTTTACCAATGGGGACCTGGAGGGAACAACAACTTTGCCTTTCTGCTAAACGCAAGCTTGTATGCTAATTATAAAAAAGGCAAAATGATTTGGGACAACAGTTTAGATGCGAAATGGGGAATGGTAGCTAATGGATTAATCCGAAGCAGAGCCCTTGCGAAGAGTAATTTGCAAAAGAACATAGATGTGTTTGCCATTAAAACATCCTTGGGTTATGAGGTTTCGAAATCTCTCTACGTTTCTGCACGACTTGGATTTGAAACGCAGATTACACCGAGCTACGATTACTCGTTGACCGATACAACTAATAGCGGATTCAGAAGATATACAGTTTCAAAATTTGCTGCACCAGCTGTGTTGACCATTGGTCCGGGTTTAACATGGAAACCGAAGGATTATTTCACGTTGTTTTTCTCTCCGGTAGAAGGCAAAATGACTTTTGTAACAAAAGACAATCCTGGCAGAAGTATGGACACCTTACCAACTGGAAAATTTACGGATGTGTACTATAACAACGTTGACGAAACAAGATTCGGTTTGAAGAAAGGCTCCGCTTTTATGGGCGAATTGGGATGGGAGTTGGACTTGCTTTTTCAAAAAGACATTGTCAAGAACGTAAACTGGAAATCGCACTTGAATGTTTTCGGAGCTTATTTGAACGACAGTTACAACCAGTATTTGCCTTCGTATAATTCTACATTGAACACCGTTGGCGCAGATACCGTTAAGCTGACCACCAAACACATTCCGGTGGTGAAATGGGAAAACGATATTGTGTTTAAGGTGAACAAATGGCTCAGCGCAACACTCTCCTGCAAATTTGTTTATCAATATAATGCCCAGGTACCTATTGATGTGCGCAACAACGACACCAACAAAAAGGGTCCGGATGGAATTACCGATAAAGATTTAGCGGGCAACACAGTGAAGGGCTACAACAAACTTCAAATCTTTGAGCAGTTCGGGCTTGGGCTCTCTGTGAAATTTTAATTGAATAAATTCAGATAAGAGAAACGTCCTGCGCCATTTAGTGCGGGACGTTTTCTATTTTGCACGCCCTTACAAAACAACATGAGCGAAAAACCAAAATTTAAAGTTGACAATACGACTGTGCATGTCGAGACCGCTGTGCTTGTTGCTTTAGTTTCGCAAAACCAAAGCGAAGAGCAAACCACTGAGTATTTAGATGAACTTGAATTTCTTGCCGAAACCGATGGTGTGAAAACCATGAAACGCTTCACGCAAAAGCTACCGCATCCTGATAACAAGACTTACGTGGGTAAAGGTAAGTTGGAAGAAATAAGAGCGTATGTAGAAGACAAAGGCATTGATTTAGTTTTGATTGACGATGAAATTTCTCCTTCACAGCAACGCAATATTGAAGAAGTGGTTAAGAAAAGAGTGCTTGATAGAAGTATGCTTATCCTCGACATCTTCGCGCAACGCGCAAGAACTGTTCAGGCAAAAACGCAGGTTGATTTGGCGCAATTGCAATACATGCTTCCTCGCTTAAAAGGTATGTGGACGCACTTGGAACGTCAACGCGGAGGGACTGGAACGCGTGGCGGTGCCGGTGAAAAAGAAATAGAAACTGACAGACGAATGGCAGAGAAGAAAATCTCTTTGCTTAAGGACAAACTGAAAGAGATTGACAAACAAAACATGGTACGCAGAAAGCATCGCAGCGAAATGATACGTGTGGCGTTGGTTGGTTATACCAATGTTGGAAAATCAACCTTGATGAATTTACTGGCTAAGGAAACCGTGTTTGCCGAAAATAAATTGTTTGCCACCGTTGATACTACTGTCCGTAAAGTTACCTTCAATACAGTTCCGTTTTTACTAAGCGATACCGTTGGGTTCATTCGCAAACTTCCCCATCATTTAGTGGAGAGTTTTAAATCAACGTTGGATGAAGCCATTGAAGCGGATATTCTTTTGCATGTGGTCGATATCTCTCACACGGCTTTTGAAGACCAGATGAATGTGGTGAATGAAATTCTGAAAGATTTGAAATGTGAAACCAAGCCGGTTCTTGTGATTTTCAACAAAATGGATTTATACGAACAAAAGAAGTTTGATGAATTTTTGCCTGATGAAATCAGAAATGGTTTGTTATCCGAACTAAAAGAAAGCTGGATGGCAAAAACTCACGACAACTGTATTTTTGTCTCTGCAATCCAAAACAGAAACACTGCCGATTTGCGCGAACTCCTTTTCCAGAAGGTGAAGAAGCTCTACTTGGAGCGTTATCCTTATAAGGCCGGCTACTGGCAGGACTATCTGACCCAGACAGATACAGCCCTAGAATCCTAACACTTGTTAGTTTCAAAAGAATTTCTTTCTTTTGCTAACAACCGTTAGCTTATGGCAACAACACAAACCACCAAAGAGAAAGTAAAGCAAACCGCTCAGAAACTTTTCCGCGAGCGCGGTTATGCTGCTGTTGGTATGCGAGAGCTCGCAAAAGAAGTGGGCATTCAGGCTCCGAGTTTATATAATCACTACAAAAGCAAAGATGATTTGCTGCGCGAAATATGTTTTGATATGGCGCAGTATTTTTTTGTGGCGTTTGATAAAGCAGTAACTACAGAAGAAAAATCACCACGCAAGTTGAAAGCGGTTATAAAAGCGCACATCAGTGTAATTGCAACAAACCTCGAAGCATCGGAAGTGTTTTTTAATGAGTGGATGTTTTTAGAACAACCGCATTTGGGGAAATTCAAAAAACTACGCTTTGAATACGAAATGAAGTTCCGAGAGATTATTGATAAAGGAATTAAGAAAGGAGATTTCAAAAAGATGAATTCGAAGCTGATTGCATTCGCTATTTTCTCCGCCCTCAATGCTACTTATGAATTGTATCGTTCGAACGAAAAACTATCGCAGGAAGAAATTGCAGAAGATATTTCTGACTTACTATTAAAAGGACTTAAATCATAAAACATGTACGGAAGCACAAACTTATCGGAAGAAGATGCAAAACGCATGAACACCACGGTGGAAGACCCCGAGAAATTGGAAGCGTTTGAATCGCGCATTGCCCGCGGAGAAAAAATTGAACCGCAGGATTGGATGCCGGTGGAATACCGCAAGCAATTGATTCGAATGATTGAGCAACATGCGCATTCAGAAATTGTTGGTGCCTTGCCAGAAGGAACATGGATTACCCGCGCTCCGAATTTCAGAAGAAAATTAGCACTAATTGCAAAAGTGCAGGATGAAATCGGTCACGGTCAGTTGCTTTATTCTGCAGCAGAAACGCTTGGCAAAACCCGCGAAGAAATGCTGAACGATTTGCTAAGTGGTAAATCGAAATATTCGAACGTATTTAATTATCCCGCAAATACATGGGCGGATATTGCAGTGATTGGTTTTCTGGTGGACGGTGCAGCAATCGTAAATCAGGTTATCAATAGCAAAGGAAGTTATGGCCCGTATTGCCGTGCCCTCGAAAGAATTTGTTACGAAGAGAGTTTTCACTTAAAGCAAGGGCACGATAATGTGGTTTACTTGGCCACCGGCACAAAACATCAGCGCGCAATTTTGCAGGATGCCATCAACCGGTGGTATATTCCGCTGTTACATTTTTTTGGTCCGCCAGATAAAATGAGTGCACATAGCGAAAAGCTAATGAAGTGGAAAGTGAAATTGGCAAGCAACGATGATATGCGCAATCAGTTCCTCGATCAATACGTTCCGAAAATCTGGGAACTCGATATCACTTTCCCTGACCCAAATTTGAAAAAAAATAACGATGGTTTTTGGGAATTCAGCGACCCCGATTGGAATGAATTTAAACGGGTAATTAATGGTGGTGGTCCTTGCAATGCTGAAAGAATTGCGGTAAGAAAATTTGCAGAAGAAGCGGGAAGATGGGTGCGCCAGGCATTAATGAATCCGACAGAAAAATATGTTGCGCCTTTAGCATAATTCAAAAATAAATACAATGGAAACACTTGACCCGAGAATAAAACGCTTGTCTTTAGAAATATCTACCGATGTAGAAAAGACAAACTCTCATTTGATTACCTACGAAGTTTTTCATCAGGAGAAAAGAGGAAAACATGTAATGCACGTAGGAATCGTTCACGCACCAAATCCCGAAATGGCATTGGTGATGGCGAAGGAAGTTTTTGGCAGAAGAGGCAAGACGACAAACCTTTGGGTGGTGAAGACAAGCGATGTTTACACCTTCAGTTTGGAAGATGAAGACATGTTTGAAACCACCCCCGAAAAACATTTTCGCGACCCCGCATATTATAAAGTGAGAGACAGAATTGAAAAATTTCAGAACAAGAATAGAGTTTGAAAAATGAGCAACGCACTAAAAGATTTACTTTTCAAAATGGCAGATGATGCGCTTGTCATTGGTCACAGAAATTCGGAATGGACGGGTATTGGACCAATGCTGGAAGAAGACCTCGCATTTTCTTCAATGGCGCAAGATAAAATTGGACACGCACAAGCGCTTTACAAAATTCTGAATGAAGTTTTGGGAGAAGCAGATGCAGATACACTTGCGTTTAAGCGAGAAGAAAAACAATTCAAATGTTGCCAGTTTGTGGAACAACCAATTGGTGAATACGATTTCAGTATTGTTCGTCAGTTCTTATTTGACCATGCAGAATTGATTCGCTATGATATGCTCACGCAAAGTTCTTTTCAACCCTTAGCGCAATTGGCGAAAAAGGTAAAAGGTGAAATAAAATATCACGTAATGCATGCCGATAGTTTTGTAAAGCAGCTTGGCAATGGAACAGAAGAAAGCAAAGCGCGCTTGCAATCGTCTTTGAATTATGCCTGGCATTTGGCTCTCGGCATTTTTGAGAAAAGCGAATTTGAAAACGAATTGATTTCGAAAAATATTTTTGCCGGAGAAGATGAATTGAAAAAACGCTGGCTCGAAAAAACAACTCCGATTATTGAAGCAGCTAATTTGAAAGTTCCAGCAACCGATGAGTCGAAAATAATTTATGGAGGAAGAAAAGGTTTTCATTCAGAATATCTGAAACCGCTTTTAGATGAAATGTGCGAAGTGGTAAGAACGGATATTGATGCCGAGTGGTAAACGTAAATCGCAAATGCAAGTAGAGATACCGGAAATTACGGAACAACAAATTTGGTCTGCACTTGAAACTGTAAAAGACCCCGAGATTCCTGTGATTTCTGTAGTAGATATGGGAATGATTACGGCTATTCAACTTCGGACTTCGGACTTTGGACTTCGGACCTGCTCTATTACAATGACACCAACTTTCGTTGGCTGTCCAGCGATAGCCGTAATCAAAAAAAACATTCGCGAAGAAATTCTGAAACTTGGCTTTGATGAAGTAGAAGTGAAAGTTGATTTCGAAACGAAGTGGACGAGTGATAGAATGAAAACATCTGCGAAAATCAAACTGGAAAAATTTGGTTTAGCCCCACCTGTTATGTTGAATGATGATGAACTTACCGTAGAGCAACTAAACAGAGCTCGCTGTCCGCATTGCCATAGCACCGACACAACTTTGCGCTCCGCGTTTGGTTCAACACTTTGCCGCGCAATTCGCTTTTGTTTTTCGTGCAAACAAGGGTTTGAGCAATTCAAACCTATTTAAGCGCAATTGGATTTTCTGCAGATAAAATCTATTTTCAAAAAAAGTTTGTGTCGATGAGGAAATTTTCAGCCAGCATTATTTTTCACCTCTTTTTTGTTTCAGCATTGTTTTGTCAAACAAGTGCTGAGTCAACATCCCTTAATCAGCAGGCAGAACAACAGTTGAACCAAAATCCTATCGAAGCCATTCGGTTAGCAGAAGAAGCGAAATCAAAAGCAGAGCAAAAGGGAGACGCAAAAAACAAAGCCCTTGCTACTACGATTATAGGCATCGCAAATTACAAGCACGACAATTACGACAAAGCCAAAATTTTTCTCACCGAAGCCCTTTCACTCAGTCAAAATACCGGAGACTCATCAACGCTTGCTTATGCGCATTACTGGAGTGGAAACTTAGAGGTAAACAAAGGTGATTTTGCAAAAGCACTAGACCAGTATGAAGCTGCGAGAGCAATTTCAATTGCCATAAAGGACAAAAAAAATCTTGCCCGTTGTTTAGATGGGCTTGGGGGAATTTACCAGTCGTTGAACGAAGACGACAAGGCGGATAGTCTGTATCGCGAATCATTAAAAATTGCAACTGAAAATAATTTTGCCGAATGGATTCCATCGGTGTTGTCTTCGCTCGGAAATCTGGCTTACAAACACAAAAACATTGAGGAAGCAATTTTAAAATTTACAGAGAGTGCAGAAAAGTCTGATGCGGCAGGTAACCTCAATAACAAAGCGGGTTGCTATCATCAGTTAGCTCTTATCTACTACGACAAGAACAATTCTAAAGAAGCAATGAAGTTTGTTCAACAAGCAATGGACTTGTATCAACAAACAGGAGCCATGGCTGCGTTCAGCAGAAGTAGATTGTTGTTGAGTTTGGTTTTGCTAAGCGACAAGGATTACGACCTCTCTATTGATTTAGCAAAGTCAAGTTTGCAGGAGGGAAAACAAAAAAATGATTTGGCTTTGCAAAAAGACGCTACCGAAGTTTTGTATTACTGCTATTTCTACAAAGGCGATAAAAGTAAGGCGCTCGATTACCACATTCAGTTTTATGATTTATCACAGAAAAATCAAAATGAGGAATTGGCGAAAAAGCTAACGCAAATGGAGTTGCGCGATAAGTTTGAAAAGGAAAAAGAGATAACACGCGCTATTCAGGATAAAGAAAGAGCAGAAATGAATGCGCAAATAGATAGGCAAAAGCTAATGAAGAAAGCATCTTTCATTGGCTTGGGTTTGTTAGGGGTAATTGCCGCGCTTGCAATTTTCGCATTCGTACAAAAGCGAAACGACAGTCGTTTAATTGCTGCTGAAAAGAAAAAATCGGATGACTTGCTTCTTAATATTTTGCCCGAAGAAGTAGCAAATGAGTTGAAAGAAACAGGACATTCTAAATCAAAAAATTACGATAGAGCCACCGTTTTGTTTGCCGACATAAAAAACTTTACGGGCGCAGCCGAAAAGATGACACACGATAAACTAATTACGGAACTTGACTTTTACTTTAAAAATTTTGACGAAATAATTTCCAAATATAAAATCGAAAAAATTAAAACAATAGGTGATGCCTACCTGTGTGTTGGTGGTTTGCCCCTTGCGGATAAAGACAACGCCAACTATGTGGTTTCTGCTGGGCTGAAAATGCAGGAGTTTGTAATGCGAGTTAAAGAAGAGCGAATCAAAAAAAACGAAACCTATTTCGAGATAAGGGTAGGTATTCATAGTGGCCCATTAGTAGCCGGTATAGTTGGTCTGCGTAAGTTTGCTTATGACATTTGGGGCGATACAGTGAATGTAGCCGCGCGAATGGAGCAACACGGAGAGGAAGGCAAAATCAATATTTCTGGCACCACGTATGAATTGATAAAAGATAAATTTTTGTGCACCCATCGTGGTAAAATTGAAGCCAAGAACAAAGGACAAATTGATATGTACTTTGTAGAAGGTGTTTTGTCGTAAACCAATTCCTTTTGACCATTTAATTCTTTTTTTACTTTCATTGCCATGAATAAAAAATTGCTTACGTTTTTCGTTATTCAGTTTTCGTTTTTTGTACTGTTTGCTCAAACTTCATCCGATGCAAAAGCAAAACAGTTAGAACAACTTAGGTTGTTGAAGCAACAGCAGATGGAGGAACAAAAAATGCAGAACGAATGGCACAATCAGGATGCGCAGCAAGAGATTAAAAAACAAAATCAGGAACTCCAGCAAAAGAATTTTGAAATAGTAAGTAGTAAACAGGAAACGCAAAAAGCACAACAAGATGTTTTAAGGGCAAAACAACTTCTTGAATCTAAAATGAGAGAGCTTGAAGCAACACAGGCGCTGATAGACTCTGCGAAAGCAGAATTGATTTCCACCCGTAATCAACTTACCGAAACTGAATTGGTAAACAAACGCATCAAAGAAGAATTACAGCATCAGGAAGATAGTGTGACGATGCTAAAACAGGAACAGGAGTTTCAGGATTTAAAACTGAAGAGCCAGCAAACAGAATTGGATGCACAAAAGCAAAAAAATCAGCTTTACATTATTGCAGCAGCCCTTGCACTTTCTTTATTGGTTGTGCTTTTCGCGCTCTTGTTTACAAGACAAAAAGCATTAAAAGAACTGGCAGAAAAAAACAAAGTGATTCAGGAGGAGAAAAAAAGAAGTGACGATTTGCTTCTGAATATTTTGCCTGAAGAAATCATGCACGAGTTAAAAGCGCATGGAAAAACAACCGCAAGAAATTATTCAAAAGCTACTGTGTTGTTTGCCGACATAAAAGATTTCACCACCATCAGCGAGCAACTTTCTCCTGATGATTTGATTGAAGGGTTAGATGCGTACTTCGAGCGTTTCGATAAAGTCATCGAAAAATATGATATAGAAAAAATAAAAACCATCGGTGATGCATATGTGTGCGCAGGTGGTGTGCCTACAAAGAGCGAAGGCAATCCGCATATAGTTGTTCAGGCGGCTATTGAGTTTATGTATGAAATAGATAAACTTCGTAGAGAGCGCACCGCTGTGGGAAAAATTCCGTTTGAGTTTAGAATCGGAATTCATACCGGGCAATTAGTAGCGGGGGTAATCGGTATTCGCAAATTCGCATATGATATTTGGGGAGATACAGTGAACATGGCTGCGCGTATGCAGCAGGCAAGCGAGGCGGGAAAAATCAATATTTCTGGCGCAACTTATGAATTAGTGAAAGATAGATTTGCCTGTGTTTATCGCGGCAAAATCGAAGCGAAAAATAAAGGAGAAATTGACATGTATTTCGTTTCAAAAGCAATCGCATAAAGTTTAGGAACAGATAATTTGAGTAGCGATGAAAATTTTCAAAGAGGTAGAACAACATATTATCGGCATTCTTAAACGTGACTTGCCAAACAATCTTTTTTACCACGGGTTGCATCATACCATGGATGTGCTTCGTTCAGCCGAACTCATTGGCAAGGACGAAAAAATTACCGAGCATGAAATGCTTTTACTAAAAGTTTCGGTGCTTTATCACGATGCAGGGTTCATCAAAGTATATAGAAACCACGAAGAAATCGGTTGTGAAATGGCAAAAGCAGATTTGCCAAGATTCGGATTTAACACAAAGGAAATCGAATCTATCTGTGGAATGATAATGGCTACCAAAATTCCACAGAATCCTAAGAATAAACTCGAATTCATTATAGCAGATGCCGACCTTGAATATTTGGGAACGGATGATTTTGAAAGAATCGGACGAACGCTTTTTGAAGAAATTAAAATTTATTTGGGGGTTGAAAGCGAACGTCAGTGGAACATTATTCAGCTTAATTTTTTGAAGAACCATCACTACTATACTTCTTTTTGCAAGCGACATCGCGAAAATAAAAAGCAGAAGCATGTTCAGGAAATTGAAAAAATTGTAGCTGCTTACAATTAAGCAGAAGAGGTTACTGCTCCTTTTCAATTACATCACACACTATTATGGGTAAGGACAAAACGTTTAGGTTAAATTCTATTGGCACCTTTGCCAATGTTTTTCAAAACCACCATTTCACAAATCCGAAACTTGTAAATCACTTGCAACAGGAACTCGAAATGAAAGGCAAGTGGAAGAAAGATGTTTTTAAAAACGAAAACCCACTTACGTTAGAACTTGCCTGTGGCAAAGGAGACTACACGCTCGCACTGGCACAAAAATATCCGAACAGAAATTACATTGGAGTTGATGCGAAGGGCGCGCGCATTTTTATCGGAGCTAAACAAGCGCTCGAAAAAAAACTTCCCAATATTGCTTTTGCTCGCATGCGAATAGAAAATATTCTCAACTTTTTTGAAGGAGGAGAAGTAGACGAAATCTGGATTACTTTTCCAGACCCGTTTCCGAAAAAGGGCGATGCGAAAAGAAGATTAAGTGCAAAAGGATTTTTGGAGCGGTATCAAAAAATTTGCAAGCCAGGGGCAATTGTTCACTTTAAAACAGATGACTTACCACTTTTCGATTCAACTAAAGAAAGCATTGATGCATTTGGTTTAAAAACGCTCTACTATAAAGAAGACATTTACGCATCTGCATTAGATTTTGAAGAGTTGAATATTCAAACCTATTACGAGAAAGCGCATTTAGCAAACGGAAGAACGATTAACTATCTCAAATTTCAATTATGAACAAAAAGAAAGCCGTTCGTAAGAAAAAGCCAGCTAAGAAGGCTGTTTCAAAACCAATTGCTAAAAGAAAGGACAGTTACTCCTTTTTCGAAAATGTTTATGAAGTAGCACGACTCATTCCAAGAGGAAGAGTAACCAGCTATGGAGCAATTGCCAAATATCTTGGCTCTGGGCAATCTGCACGCATGGTTGGCTATGCGATGAACGCGGCAGCTACGCAAATTCCACCTGTTCCTGCACATAGAGTGCTCAATAGGAACGGGATGCTTACGGGTAAGCATCATTTTGGCCTCCCCGATTTAATGCAGAAACTCTTAGAAAAAGAAGGAGTAAAGGTGGAAAAGGATACGGTGAAAAACTTTGATAAAATATTCTGGAACCCGTCCACCGAACTATCCATCTGATTGATTAACTAATTTTCACACCAAAATATCCAGAGCAACCCCTTGCATTTTTAGAAATGAGGTTTATATTTGTTATCACATAGAGTTTAAAACCAAGTTTGCATATGAAGAATAAATTTTTACACATTACGCTATCGGCAGCTTTTCTAGGAATAGCTTTTGCCGCGTTTTCTCAAGGTGGTCCGCCACCGCCACCGCCACCACCACCGCCACCAGGTTCAGGGGTTCCGATTGATGGGGGGATTTTTATGCTTTTAGCTGCTGGTTTAGTTTACGGAGCTAAGAAGTTATATCGTAGCGAATAATATACTCTTCAATATTTTTGATTGCCGCTTAAT
>CANJRM010000007.1 GCA_947476645.1 Bacteroidota bacterium | reverse complement strand
GCAGGAATGATGACGATTGCTCCGCCTAGGCCTAACAATCCGCTCAACACTCCTGCTGCCAGACCAATAAGTCCGGTAATAATTATTTGCGTAGGGGTCATTTTACTTCTGCTCTTTCTTAGTTGAAATTCCGAACGGTAAATACAACGGACAGAAGCTGACTATTGATGTGAGAATGAAAATTCCGGCAAAAACCAATAACACAATGGCTACTGTTCCGCTGATTACATTCATAAAATAAAGTGCAATAACTAATGCCGCTGCGAGTAAACGCATTACGCGGTCGAAGGTTCCCATGTTTGGTTTCATTTGTTTTGATTTTATGATGCAAGGATACCTCATCATAAAATCACAGTTGGGAACAATTGTTACATAGAGCAATGAGTTTGCTCAGTCGAGTAGTTCAATTACGTTTCTGCCGAGCTTCACTAAATCTTTCTGTTCCATTTGCCGAAGCAGACGGCTCACAGCTTCACGATGAGTGTGCAGCTCATCAGCTATTTGTTGGTGAGTAATGTGTAGCGCTTTTGTATTTAATGCTTGTGAACGCTTTTGTAAGTAATGAAGCAACTGCGCATCCATATTGCTGAAAGCAATCAGGTCAATTACATTCATCAACTCGGCATAACGAATAGCGTAAGTGTTATTGACAAACTCTTTCCACTCGGGAAAACGAAACCATTCATCAACAAGTTCAGCGGGTATCATGTAAACTTCTGTATCATCTTCTGCCACGGCTTTAATCATGCTTATTTGATTAGCTCGGCAGCAATTGAGTGACATAGCACAAGTTTGCCCGGGATTAATATGATAAAGAAAAACCTCGCGTCCGTCTTCGTTCACGCGTATCACGCGAATGCTTCCTTTCATTACAATAGGAACAAATAAAATTTTGTCCCCGGCATACATCACTACATGATCTGCAACAAAATTTTTCACCCGCCCATGCATAGCTACTTCTGACAGCAACTTTGGATCCTTAAAAGGCAAAAAATTCATGAACGCAAATTGCTGAAAAGATATGAAAGCACTAAGCTAATACAACAATCACTTAACCTGATACTGTATTCTGGGAACACTCTATAACACTTTGCTCAAAAACTGATTAAACTCCAGCCGTGTATCAGCAATGCTTTTTGTAAAATCCATCATTTGGCTTTGAAGTTCGTCAACTACAGTTTGTGATTTCTCAGTAAGGTGTTCCGGCTTTTCCTTTGCTTTCGCCATTACCGCCTCGTTGCGAAGATTCACACCATGTTTTACAACATCACATTGCTCATTGAGCATGATAAGTTTATTTTGAAAATGTTCTACTTGAGCCATCACTTCTTTATCGGTGTTCCGTTGTGCTACTTCACCTAATCGTTCACCAAGCAAGGTGATTTCTTCTTTATAGAATTTTAATTCCCGCAACCAAGTGTTGCTTTGCTGATGCAAAAAATTGAGAGATACTTTCATATGGTTTGTTTTGTTTGAAAATGTGAGACGAAATTAGGCAGAAGGATTCTTTAACGTACTGATGCCATTCACCGAAAGATATGAGTTGTATCATTTGCCCTCAACTGCTGAGGCACAAGGAACGATGATGCTAAGATGGTAAACAAAATGATAGTGACAGAACTGATGGGCATTAACAAGGCAGCAATCAATGGACTCATTGTACCTTGAACAGCAAACGAAATTCCTACAAGATTGTAGCAAAGAGAAATCACAAAGCTTGCTTTGATAATGTTCACTCCGACTTTTGAATAATTCAATAGCATTTCAATTTTATCAAACTGCGTGGAATCAATAATGCCATCGCAGGCGGGTGAGAAGTTGTTTACATCATCGCTTATGGCAATACCGACTTCTGCCTGTTTCAACGCACCTGCATCATTTAATCCATCGCCTATCATCATTACTTTATTGCCCGAAGATTGTATCTCTTTAATCACATTTAGTTTGTCAGCAGGTTGTTGATGGAAAACAAGATTTCTCTCATTTACATGTTGCTTCAGGAAATTCTTTTCTGCATCATTATCTCCACTCACCACATACGTTTCAAAACGCTGGCGAAGTTTATTCATCAACTCACCAAAATCTTTCCGGTATTCATTCTTTACCAAAAAGAAACCACGCACCTTTCCGTTGATGCCTATATATACTTTTGAAGCGTGACGAAAATCTGAAACGTGCGAACCATCCGTATTTACCTCTCCACATAAAAATTTCTTAGAACCAATCCGCACACAGTTCTCATCTACCCAACCTTCTATACCTTTTCCTTCTTCTTCTTTAAAATCTTCAGTAGCAATAACTTTCACACCCTTCAAATGCTCATACACTTTCTTGCTCAATGGGTGGGAAGAATGATAAACGAGAGATTTTACGAGTTGAGTTTCATAATCTGAAAGACCTGTATTATCCGTTGCCTGTTGTCCGTTGACCGTTAACTGGTATTCAATCTTCGCGTTCTTAGTATTGGTAAGAGTTCCTGTTTTGTCGAAAACGATAGAGTTGATTTGCGCAAGCTTCTCAATCGTGATGGCATTCTTTAAATAAATTTTATTTCTGCCGAGTATTCTCAAAATATTTCCGAGAGTAAACGGAGAAGAAAGCGCCAACGCACAAGGACAGGTAATGATAAGCACAGAAGTAAATGCATTGAGTGCTTTATGTAAATCTGTATTCCACCAATAAGCGGACGCGAGAAACGCAATGGCAATGACAATCGGAGTAAACCAGTTACTCACCTTAGTAGCAAGCGATGTCATGTTTTCTTTTTCCTCTTTGCTGAAAGCAGAATCGTTCCAAAGTTGAGTGAGGTAGCTGTGTGAAACATCTTTCATTACATCTACTTCAATGGCTCCACCCAACTGTTTGCCACCGGCATAAATTAAATCGCCACTGTTTTTTGAAATGGGAGTTGCTTCGCCGGTAACAAAACTATAATCAATATTTCCTTTGCCTTTTATCAGCACCGAATCAGCAGGAATCAATTCCATGTTGCGCACCAACATTCTATCGCCTAAGCGAAGATTGGTAAGTGGAATGGTAGTTTCATTTCCGTTATTGATGGTAGTGACAGCCACGGGGAAATATGATTTGTAATCGCGCTCAAAAGAAAGCGTATCGTATGTTCTGTTTTGAAACAATCTTCCTATCAACATCAGCATAACCAAACTTGCCATGGTATCGAAGTAACCGCCACCCGAATGAGAGAATATTTCATAACTACTTCGAATGAACATAGCGAGTATGCCGAGCACAATGGGGAAGTCCATGTTCAATGCTTTTTGCTTCAACGCACTCCACGCAGAAACAAAAAACTCATTGGCGCAATAGAGCAACACTGGAAGAGCGAGAACAAAATTCAGGTACCCAAAGAATTTACGGAGCGGAGATTCGGTAAGCGCACTTATTCCTAAGTATTCAGGAAACGAAAGCAACATGATATTTCCAAAACAGAAAAACGCAACACCTATTTTGAGGTAATATGTGCGCAGATGATGTTGCTTCTCTTTTCGTGTTAAATCGTTGAGATTAATGTGCGGCTCATAACCAAGCGAAGCAAGTGTTTCTACAACTTGTCGAAGATTCAATTTTGAATTATCGAAAGTGATATGCGCCTCGCGTTTCAAAAAATTGACGCTATTTCTTGTTATGCCGTCTTTTATTTTGAAAATATTCTCCAATAGAAATATGCACGAGCTGCAATGAATCTGCGGCATGTAAAACGTAACCGTAGAAATATTACCATCCTTAAATTGTATTAACTGTTTGGCTACTTGTTCGTCTTCGAGGTAAGCGAACTTTTTTGCATTCACTTCTTTAGCGAATGAACTGCCGGGCGTGGCATTCATATCGTAGTAACTGCACAAATTGTTTTCCTGAAGAATTTCAAAAACAGTTTTGCAACCGTTGCAACAGAAGTTGTGCTGATGTGAAACAATACTACCATCACAGTTTTCACCGCAATGGTAGCACGTTAAAGATTCCTCTTCCTTTACTGCATTCATACCAGGATGGTTTAAGATTCAGCGATTTTAGAAGTACAGTGCTGGGAAGAGAATAAGTTATTAATGGGAAGTTCCCTCTTCTTTGTTTGTGTTAATCCCGAGCATTTCGTAGAGCGGACACCAGGCCAACACGGCTGTGGCAAATAAAATGGCTGTTGGTATAACCCAAAGCCAACTGCTTCCGCCTACCATTACAGCATAGCAAAGCGATACAATAAAAAGAAGACTTCTGAACCAGCCATCAAAGGCACTTACATTTGATTTCATGATATGTTGATGTTTTACGTTTACTAAATATTTAACGATGCAAATGTGCTGTGCAGACGAGGTATAGCGAATGACTTAGCTCAAAACTTAAACTGATTTTTGTCAGTCATGAAGCGACAAAATGAATGGAGTTGCTATCACTTTAAAAAATGAGGAATTGTATTTTTTAACGTTATCCAATTGATTCTTTCTTTAAAAAACATTCGTTTTTATCTACTATAGAACCGTGCAATCACTGCTAATTATTGGAACACAAAGGTCGGGTTCAAATATGCTGCGCTTAATGCTGAATCAGTGTGATGAAGTTGTAGCTCCTCACCCACCACATATTCTGCAAATGTTTTTTCCGCTGCTTCCTCTTTATGGAGATTTAGAAAAGCAAGAGAATTTTATGTTGCTGGCAAATGATGTATGTGAATATGTATTAGCAAATCCGGTGCCGTGGGAAATAGAATCGTTTGACATAGAACAAATAGCCGCTCAATGCAAAAACAAATCGCTGGTTAGCATTTACCAGATTGTACATGAAGTTTATGCTAAACAACAAGCAGCAAATACATGGTGTTGCAAAAGTATGGCTAACCTTTACTACATCCCGCAAATTGAAAACGAAGGACTGCACCCGGTGTATATACATTTAGTGAGAGATGGCAGAGATGTGGCTGCCAGTTTCAGAAAAGCGATTGTAGGAGAAAAGCATATTTATCATTTGGCAAAACAATGGTTAGTAGAGCAGGAAACCTCAAAAAAATTCTGTCAGCAGTTCGCACCCGATAGATACGTGCCGGTATTGTATGAAAATCTGATTCACGATACCGAGAACACCTTGCGTATTCTTTTCCATAGGTTAGGATTAACCTTTACCGAAAAGGTGCTTCACTTTTATGAAGCATCAGAAGCTAAGCGTACTGCTGAAGGAGGTAAAATGTGGGATAATGTGAAGCGACCGGTAATGGAAAAGAACTCCAATAAATTTTTGACTCAGTTGAGTGAAGAAGAAATTTTGATTTTCGAAAGTATTGCCGGTGACACCTTGCAGCATTTTGGATATACCCCTTTCTTTGTTGAAGAAAAAAGATACCAGTCATTTTCACTCCAACAGATAGCTGAATTTGACCTGCTGAATAAAAGCATGAAAGAAAATGCGGTAACCACCTTCGACCCCGAGGGAATGAAAAAGAGAAAGGCGCAGGAAGAAATATTAAGGCGAATTAAAAACCGTGCTGGTACCGCCAACTAAACTGACGTTGCTTTTTTATTAAATCGGTAAAGCTTACCCAAAACGTTAGGGCTTAAAAAAATATTTTCCTTTGTTTTTGGAATAAAAGCTAGCCTTCTTGTCCAGCAAAAACATGCCCTTGCACCAAGTGTGTTGCATTTACTCGGCAAGAGCGTGGGCCAATAGGTTATTGGAACATTAGTAGTTACGAGCACTCCGATACTTCCTGTTGTAATACCCCAATTGCCCGATACCAAAAACCCGTTTTTAAAATAACTTTGAACCACTGATAAATGTTTAAGTCAATACTTCGCAATACTTCTTTCGGGCTTGGCTACTTGCTCTTGTGTTTATTCCTTGGCGAAATGCATCCGTTTTCGTTGCTGCCTATGTACGACAGCTTTCCCAACTGGGCTTATGCGTTTTATGTTTCCGATAAGCAGGATAACCTGTTACCAAATAATAAACACTTCACTATTCCGGCAATGGATTTAGCGCATAACTACTATACCATTTGCGAAGACCAAAAAATAAACACGGGCTATGAACGCGAAACAAAAGAAGAACTGAACAAGGCAGGTGAAATAATGCTCGAAAAACTTTTAGCCAAACGTGCCAACACTTTAACTGCCGATACTATTCAACTACACCGCATTTGCTATTCGCTCGAAGGCGACTCTGTTATTGCGCATAACACCATCATGTATGAAAGAGCAATCGGCAAATAACAGGGATAAACAAACAACAGAACCCTACTGGGTCTGTCTTAAACTATCCGTGGTCTTCATCTGGATACCGGTAATGCTTATCATGATTTCGCAAAGCGTGGCTTGTCCTTATCCGGTGGGTATTTGCAAGTTGATTAGCTTCTCTCCTCTTTATTCTGCCGTTGGCAAAATATTTTTGTATGCCGCTCTTTTGGTCAGTTGCATTTTTTATCTGCTAGAAAAAAGAATGGTGCTCGCCACGCTTTCGCTTTTTGTTTTATCGTGTATCATTATTAGTTACCATGAATCGAATGGATTTTTTTTCCGTGCCGCATCGTTGAGTGCAGTGTTGGGGGCACAATTTTTTGCTTATGCCATTCATTATTTCAAGCCGCAGTTTGATGTAAATAAATTCCGCATTCATTTTGGTGTGCAGATAATAGCCGCCAGTTACACACTTGCCGCCATTGCAAAACTAAAGGCAACAGGAATGGGCTGGGCAGATGAAGGAGGTTTATTTTCTATTCAGGTAATGAAGAACTACTCCTATCTTTATTACGACACGGGCTCGTCAAGCTTCCTCGAACACGGAACAGAAATTGCGCGTTCTTTTATCGAACACAAAGAGTTGGTCAAAATTCTTCTCACCGGTGCGCTTTTGTTAGAACTGTTTTGCTTTGCAGCGGTCATCAATAATAAACTGCGCGTGGTTTACGGCTTTGCACTTTTAGCCATGCATATAGGCATTGATATGGCTATGGGAATTGGTGTAGGCATTATTTCAAAACCAATGGTGGTGTTTTTTATAAACCCCGTGTATTATATCTGCCTGCTTGGAAGAAAAATTTATTCGAAGTTTTTGGCAGCGCGCGTTACGCCTTAAACAAATACTAATTTTAGTGTATAGACACTTCAACTTCATTGTGTTCTGGATTACCAAAAAATTCATCCAGTTCTGCTTCGGTAATTTCGGTGCTGGTATACTTCTCCACTTTTATCAAAGGGTATTTAGGGTTCACCACCGGATTCATGTATTCTTTATTGAAAAAGAACTGCGGGTCAACCTCATATATTTCTACCTCATTGCGCTCGGCTATGTAGCGGGTATATAAAGGGTGTGCATCCTTATGCATGATACCTCCCTGGAAAACAGGACGTGTATCTGAACTTGTATTTTTATAAGACCCGTGTAACGTTTTGTCTAAGTAAACTATCAGATCTCCTGCCTTAGCATATATGGTGTGAAACTCGCGCTCCAAACGTGGTCGTAAATGTTCGTAAGGCCATTTGGCAAACATAGGACGGCTGTCAGTAAAAAGCTTGTGGCTTTTGGGTACCATATACAACGCACCGTTTTCAGTAGTTAAGTCAACCAACGGCACCCAACATTGACGATACTGTAATTCGTTTTCATCATGCATGGTATCATCGCGGTGCACTAAACTCTCATGATTCTGTCCCGGATTTTTTACAATAAAAAGTGCCGAAGGAAATTGCCAGTCGTTAAACAGTTTGTCTAAATGCGGCTCGGTTACGGCTCTTATTTGAGCCGAAATTTCTTCGCCTGAACCCACGGGTAAATCATAAAGACTGTTCCAACAACCTATCAGCCGTTCGGCATGATTTGTTTTATACAAAGTCAAAAGCCGCTCAATATCTTCTTTAGGTAAGAACCCAGGAATAACTACAAAACCCCTATCGTTCAGTTCCAGTTCTAATTTCGGGTTTTTAAAAGTAGCAGCTAACATGTTTCCTGTTTAAGTGAACGAGACAAATTTAAAACATTATTTCCTTTATGTCAATGATTTTTTTCAAAGGGGGATAATTAAATTAATCATTTAAATTAGGTGATTAAGAATTATTGCTGCAAACCATGCGAATAATTTTTTGCAATAGAAGGAAACCGAGAAAAAGAGACTGGCAAAAAGTAATTCCTGTCATTATCCATTATTTATTCGTTTGAATACACATCAAACATGTGGTACAAACAAACCTTACGCCACAATTTCAAAAATTACTTAGGAGCAACATATGCAACCAGTACAGGAAAAAGCAAATAACTGGTTTAAAGCCCATGCGCTATAATTCTTACATGGATAAATGCAGGGGCAGAATTCCCCAACTATCGTTGCGTGCGAAAATAAAAACGGGCATTGCAAATACATTGAACTGTCGCATTTGTTAGGCAAATGTGTCCACCCAATGGATTAAAAAACAGATAAATTTTTCTCCAATTGTGAACCACAGGGGCGCCATAAATTAAGAGCGCAACTTCTTTTTTATTGTTTTGTTCTGTTTATTCCCTTATTTGTTTCCGATTTCGGTTAACATCTTAAAGCTTGCGCTTTTAAAATAGTTTTGAATAATTATGACAAAGTATTTACTACTTATCTCGTATATCATTTTAACCTTTTGGGTTGGGAAAGAATTTCATCCTTTCTCTAAGTTTCCCATGTATTGCGCATTTCCAAACTGGGCTTATGTTTTTTATTTAAAAAATGAAAAAGGGGAGATTGTTTCCTTCGGAAAAAATTTTTCGGAGAATAAAAATGCCGGATACATTACCCATACCTATTCTTCTTTTTTTAATTTCCATAACTATCAATATGGTTTTGGTAAGGAAGATTCTGCTCAATTAAAGGAAGCGGGCAATGAATTAATAACCATGATATTGAAGGATGAAAATCAGGCTAAATTCAATTTCGATACATTACGGCTTTATAAAAGATTTTACAGTTTAGAGAACAATCAATTACATTACAGAGATGACCTGATTGGCGAAAGGCCCTTGAAGCAGTAAGGGTAAGATTGTATTTTAGAAAAAAAATGTTCGGATTTCTTTTATTCCTTGCCGGTTTTTACATTTTATGAAAGCGTATATTTTGCTTCTGCTTTACATTATTTCTTCGCTGCTTATAAGAAAAGAGTTCCATCCCTTTTCCCTGTTTCCCATGTATAATTCTTTCATCAATTACGGATACGTTTTTTTTGTAAAGAACGAGCAAGGCGATATCCTGCCGTTTTATAAAAAATTTTCAGCGGGGAAAAATGCCGGGTATACCGCACATGCTTTTGGTGCTTTTTGCCATTATCATGGATATAGCTTTGGTTTTGGCAAGGAAGATTCGGTGCTATTAAAACAAGCTGGCAGGGAATTAACCGATATGCTTTTGCGAAATGAAGACTTTCGAAATTCCAGTTTTGACAGTTTATGCCTTTACAAAAGATATTACTATTTGAAAAACGGAAAACTTTTATATCGAGATGATTTGATGTATGAAAAAGCTATTCGACCATAAATTTTTCCAGCAGTATACTAACGCAGAATGGATTATTCTTAAGATATCCTTCTGCTGGTGCTGGGTAGGTGCTATTGGTATTTCTACCTTTAGTCACGAATCAGTACCCTATCCCAGTGGTATATGTTCTCTCTTTGATTGTAGTTTTTTAGTGACCTGGCATATTTACTATGGTTTTTACTTTACCACCCTTTTGCTTGCCTTACTGTATATACTGGAAAAAAAGATGGTCGTGGTTACCTCGCTCATGTGCCTGATGAGCTTGGTGGTATTCACTTTAGAAGAGTCGAGCGGCATTCTGAATCGAAATACGTTGTATACGCTCATCTTTCTGGTGCAGGCAGTTGCTTATTTCAGAAACAGTCCTTCGCATAAAACAGAACGGATTCAATTTCCAATTCAAATGATTGCCGCAGGGTATATGCTTGCCGGTATTTCTAAATTAACCGAATCGGGATTAGGTTGGATTACCGATGCCCCTTTAGCTTCTATTCAAATCATAAAAAATTACGGTTTCAGTTATTTCGATACCGGAGACATCTCTTTTTTAAATGAAGGTTTAAGTAAAGTGGATGTTCTTTTAGCACATCCGTTTTTTGCCAAACTTCTTTTTGCCTTTACTCTTTTTTTAGAACTGTTTGCCTGGTTGGCGGTGAAAAACAAACTGCGCTCTTTTATTTATGGTTTGCTGCTTACCAGTATGCACATCGGTATTTTATATTTCATGAACATATTTATTGAAGGCATATTTTACCCCATGTTTATTTTTATGGTGAACCCGTTCTATCTGCTTTATTTTCTTTCGAAAGGTCTTTATAAAAAATCGGGACTTCAACTTCATCATACTATTGCGCGAAAATTTACGAAGCAGGTGTAATTTGCTGGACCAATTTTTATTGTTCACCTTTACCCGCAACAACAACTGTTACGAGTTATGAAAGTAGTTCTTGCCTTAGCTCCGGTGTGGGAATCGGTTACGCCCAATTTAGCACTTGCTTTTTTAAAAGGCAGTTTGCAGCACGCGGGCTACGAATGCAAATGCATTGATTTTTCCATTCAGTTTCGACCGTTCATGGTTTCGGCATTGGGCGACCGCGGTGCCGAAGAATACATAGCTGCACATCCGGAGCTTTATAAAAACTGGGCGAAACAAATTTGCGATGAGAAACCTGCTGTGGTAGGATTCAGTCTTTTGGGTTCTAATCTTCGGAACTCGGCACTGGTAGCTAAAGAAGTGCGCAAACTATTGCCGGAGGTTATGCTAGTGAGCGGTGGACCCAGCCTTACCCGCGAAAACATGGGATGCATTCAGGAGGCGCTTACGTTTTCAGATTACGTAATAGAAGGCGAAGGCGAAGCCGCTTTGGTTGAGTTTGTAAAATGCTACGAACAAAAGGGTGACTTTGGCAAATTAAAGCAGCTTTGGATGAAAGACCCTGCCGGTAAATATGTTTATACCGGGCACACGAATCTGCAAAATATTGATGCTATTCCCTATCCTGATTTTACCGATTTTGACAGGAATGCCTATCCAAGCCCTCATAAATTACCTATTCTTTTTTCAAGAGGGTGTATTCTCAATTGCAACTATTGCGAAAACAAATGGAACCATCTTACACAGCGCTCGCGCGGAGGTCAAAATGTGTTTGACGAACTGAAACACCACGTTAAGAAATACAACATTACGGAGTATATGTTCAATGATGATTCATTGATTTCTTCTAAAACCATGCGGCAGTTAGATGAGTATTGCGACCTGGTGATAGCCGAAGGGTTGGTGATGCCGTGGAGTGTGTATGGCACGCGGGTGGAGCGATTGATTACACAGCCGTTTTTAAATAAACTGCGCAGAAGCGGTATGCAAAGTGTTTCGCTGGGGGTAGAAAGTTTTTCCTCGCGGGTGCAAAAAGAAATGGGTAAGTCATCGCGGTATGACGATGCCGATAAAATGTGCCGCATGTTTGCCAACGAAGGCATAAAAACAGAGAGCTGGATTATTTACGGTTACCCTACTGAAAGCGATGCTGACTTTGATGAAACATTGCAATGGTTTATCAAAAACCCGAATGTACTGAGCCATGTAACCGCCAATGCTTTTGGACCCAATGCCAAATATGAACACGATAAACCGGGTATGGTAACTAATCTTTCGGGCTTGCTTGGCCACTGGGAGTCGAAGGAAAGTACCCTGGAGAAACGTAAACAACGATTTTTGCTTTTAATTGATGTGTTGGAATCTATTCGGGTGGCACGTAAGGGGGAGTTTTCTTATTATTTTGGTGACCCGCTTTATGTAAAATATTTTAGTAGCTGGTCGAAAGGAGACAAGCAATTTTTGCTGGAAGCCTGGGAAAGCCTCGAAAACCCCGAAGGATATAAAGCAAAACACGGAACCGGATTAAATAAACTACTGCGGTATATTGGTATTGGTGCTAAAGAAGTGGCCGTGCAGCCCTTGCTTCAATCTTCATTTATTGAAAGAACCGAATTGCCGGTGGGCGAAATAAATGAAATGCGAGCTGAATTGTATAACCGCATTGAAAACCATTTGGCAAAAATGGAACCCCTTACTGCCAATGAAAAACAAACGAAATTAGAATTCTATAAAACCAATTTCGAAAATGTGAAAATTCATTTGACTGATAACATAACCGAAGATATTCTTATAGCTATGGCTTTGCAGGCACCTATGGTGGGTATGCTGCACGACCTCGATACCCATGCGCCTGAGTACATTGCCTTTAGGGTAGTGGAGTCTTCTTCGAGGTATATTTTACCTGTGATGGCGTAAGGAGCAAACCTCCAATTCCTTTTTACTGCTTCTGTTTAATGGCATCCATTTGCCGCTGCAAATCGGCAATTGATTTTTTAAGTTCTGCATTGGCAGTTTTCAACTCGGCTATGGTTTCGGCAGTGCCGGTTTTGCTGTCTAATTCTTTTACTGCCTGTACCAATACCGGAATAAGCGCATTGTAATTAACGGCCTCAAAATCCAAATCCTTTCTATCGTTTCCTATGCCGGGGCTAATAGAATGTTTCACCAAATTGGGAAATACCAATTTCATTTCGGTGGAGAGTACGCCTACCTGCTCACCCTGCGGCATGTTGAGGTAAGGAAATTCTTCGGTTTTAAAACTATACTGCTTAATGTTGAGTTGACGCAGTTGAGCAACTGCACCGCTGTAATCGTGCACATTGGTTTTTAGTTTAGGGTCGCTGTAATAATAAGTAGCCGCACAAAAAACATCGCCTTCAAAATAACCGGCATAGGAAACAGGGCAGGGAAAACAAGGGGCAATATTGGGTGAAGTGGGGGGTATAGAACCAGGCTGCCGACCCAGCACCCCATAGTTAAAACTGGTAGAGAAATAATCTAACACTTCGCCCAGTACGCCAATGGCACTTTTAATTCCCTGCAACCTGACTGAGCCAATGGCTCCAATGCAATCGCTGTTGGCATTGCCCGCTCCGTTGAACGGAAGTATAGTGCCGAAGGTACCTACGTTTACGCTGTTATCGCCCCTCACCTGCCCTATTACCCCCGCGTTATAGTGGTTACAGTTATAACAACCGTTGGTTGAAAATGTATTGTTATTGGCACCGTCTACCCAGGTGGTTACACCGGAGTTCATGGTGCTTGATCCCATGCCGTGTGTAAGCGCATACACCCCTGTGTTGATGGTATTGTCCTGATTAGCCCATCCTTCCACTCCGCGGTTTTCGGGACCATTACTACTAAAGCCGCGTACTCCGCTATTGGTCATGGTGGCGAATGCGGAATTTCCCTGCACGCCTACATTCTGAATGGTGGGATTCAACGAATCGTTTGCCGAACCCAGTACCCCGAAATTGATAAATCTGGAATCTTTGGCTATACCGCTTACCCCTATGTTGGCATCGGAAATTCCTGAAGCTGTAGCATCTACCGCTGTATTTCGGGCATCGTTACCTAAGGCACTTGCCGATACACCGGTGTTCTGGGTACTATCGCCTACGGCAAAGCCCGATAAACCAATGTTGAAGTTAGTGCCGGTGCCCAGTGCCAAACCCATAGTGCCTATGTTACCCCGCACATGATTGTTATCGGATAAACCAACGATAGCCGCATTAACGGCAGTGGCGCTGTCGTTACCGCCCTGCGACAGTATGCCTATATTATTAGGAGTGAGCTGCACATTGGTGTAAAGGAAATTATACTTGTCTACAATTTTGCCGGTTTGCACCAGCAGTTTGTTTTGCGGCAGAGTGGGTGTGGTGCCGTTGAAACTTCCTATGCCCACGTTTCCGCTTTTGGTAATAATCATTTTTTGTTTTTGCGGGTCGAAGGTGCAGTTGGCATTGTTGGTAGCTATTTGAATATCGGCATTGTTGGCGGTGCCTAAATAATCGTTAGGGGTGGCGTTAGCCCCGCCTAAATGCCAAACCGGAAGTGCGGCTGTATAATTGGCAGTAGCGGTGTTGAGGGAGAGGGTGCCGGTATCACCGGTAGAAGCATTGCAAGCCCAGGTAAGTGAATTAATAGATGAAGCTCCACCCGCACTGCAAAGGGTAATCCATTGCAGCGAGTTGTAATAGCAAAAGCAGTTGAGGTCGGTATCATATACCATTAAACCGTTGGCGGGTGCAGCTATGCCGGTGCGCTGCAAAGTGGTAAGGCGCGGTATAAGCACACCTTTATCTATGGCGGTTACATCGAGTACCGAGCTGGGGCTTGGGGTAGCGGTGCCTATGCCTACATTATTTTGTGCGGTTAGTAAACCGGTAAGCAAGATAAACACGGTGGCGGAAAAAAGCGCGCGTATTTGTTTATTCATAGGGTAGAATTTGATGCCAATAAATTGTGGTGCGAAAAGTAAACGCTAAATGTGTAATGGCAAAAATTATTTTTTGTCTGCGCAAATTGGAGCAGGATAGTTTGCTCATCAAATTCAAACTTTCTAAAAACAAAAACACGCTTTAGTGTAAAAGCTAAAGCGGGTTTTGGTTTGTTGGTGAAAACCTGTCTGTGGACCAATAGGCATCAACAAGGCAGAATTTCCGAAGTTTTGAATTAAATTCGCTGTACGAAAACAAAAATGCTGACCGGTCAATCTATATTAAACATGCTCCATCAATCTTTACCCGATTTGCAATTGCTGGGGGTGAAGCAGGTAGGTTTGTATGGCTCTTATGTGCGCGGAGAACAACATGCGCAAAGCGATATAGATATTCTGGTAGATGTGGACTATGATAAATTTGCCTTTAGCCGATATGCAGAAGCCTGCGACCTGCTGGAAGGATTATTTGCCGGAACAAAAGTTTCTATTGTTACCAAAGGAGGACTCAACAAAATGATTGGGCCGAACATTTTGAAAGAAGTGGTATATGCCTAAAGATTACCTGCCTTACCTTGAAACTATTTTACAGGAATGCCGCGATATTGAAGGCATGAAGGCAAAAGGGTTAGTCTATAACGACCTGCTGGTGGATGTTGAAAAAAAGAAAGCAATTTTGTTCAGTGTATTGAATGTGGGAGAATACAGCAACAAAATTCCGGTAGATGTAAAATTGAAATGGAGCGAACTGGATTGGATTAAAATGGTAGGCATCAGAAACCGGATTGCCCACGATTACCTGGGAGTTGACCTGAGTATAGTTTGGAAGATAATAAGCTACGATATTCCAAAATTGATTCCGCAAATAGAAAAAGTGTTGGAAAAAGAGCGCAAGGCTTAATTCAATTATTTTTTGCCTGCTTTATTCCGCATACAAAAACCCGCTTCAGCTATTGCACTAAAGCGGGTTTGCAGAAAAATTTACGGCTTACGTCAACTGAATAGTGCCGGTGTAAGTAACCGATTCAACAACGGTAATAGTGGTTTCAAATTTGGAGGAAGTATCTGCCCCTAACTGCACTTCAATTCTAAGTTCCCCATTTAAAGTAGTAGTCATTTCCACTTTTCCCAGCGCATCGGTATCGCGGGTCATGCGCCCGTCTACCAATTTTACCGTGTAGCCCACCGCGGGTGCGCCACCGGGCAGCAGCACCGTAAGTTCTAAATTGGTAGGTGAACCTATACTTATATAAATGACTCCCCACTCGCGGGCATTGGCGCGTTTGCTCTCTGCGGGTTCACTGTTGAAATAACTTTCCACCTCATCCCACACTCTCAAAATAAGTATGTCCACATCGCTGGCAAGATTATTTAAAGTTTCCTGAGCGGTGTCTAACAGGTCTTTCTTTTCGGTGGCATCGGTCAGCTTGGTTAAAAACAGGGTGAGCCGGCTGGCTACTTCTGCCGCTGTAGGATTTGCCATAGCCATACCCCCCCGCCAGCACCCGCGCGGCATCGGCTGTTACAATCGTTTCGGCTACCTGCTGCAAATCGGCTTCGGTATCCATAGGCGGCAGGGCATCGCTGTTAATATCTAACCCGTAGCGGCTGCGCTCCTCTTTAGGTATTAAATTTCGCCTGATAGCTAAATTGAAAACCATGATATAATGCGAAGCATAGAGGTGAAGGTCGGCCTGCACCACATCTTTGGCGGCATTGGCAGCGGCAGAAACCGAAAGGGCATTGTCCACGGCTATGCACTTGGTTTCGTAATTGGGCTGTGCGGCATCTATAAAAGTAATGGTGGTTGCCCGCAGCACATCGGTGGCTATAGGGCTGCTTATTTTTTTCTGCTTGGCGGCTTTAAGGGCGGCTCTGCGGGTGGGGTTGCTGTCGGGTAATTTTCTGGATATAGTTCCCATGGTTTTTTTTCTTGGTTTTTGGATTAAAAAATACTTGCTTTTACTTAACTGATTGATTTTCAGCACAAACGACTCGGTGTTTCTTCAAAGAAATGACCACTCGTTTGTTTACGACCCGGTGTTTCTTTAAAGAAATGACTACTCGTATATGTGCGACTGCCCGTTTCTTTATAGAACTAACGGCTCGTTTATATGCTGCACTCTATTAACTCAAAGAACAAAGACAAAAGTAAGGCAGTTACATGCTTTCACAACCCCTGAATTCAGGGTATTTACGTTTTGTGCATGTTGCAGGGCTTAGTGCTGTTTAGAGCAAAATGTATTGCTCCCAACCTGCGGGCAGGTTCTGTATTAATTGCTGGCGGCTTATTAAACCCACGGCAATCATGCGCAGCAGCGCTCCGTAAATAGTAGTACAGTGCATACCTGCTCGTATTATTTTGGTATGTCCTTCTACCGTGTGGTCAGAAAGGCAGCTCACATCGGCAATTTGTTTTACGCCAAGGTCTTTTGCCAACAGGTTAACCGTTTTAAGTATCGGTTCGCCAAACGGGTTTTCAATGAATTTTGGTTTTTCCATAGTCATTAAGTTTTAGCTATGAAAAATACAAGAAAATTTTTTTGGGGCGGTGGTGATTCGCTTCAGAGAGTTGGGCAGGTGTACCGTTCTAAGCAAAAGGGCAAACATCAAGGGCGCAATATTCTACCAACCCGTTGTTGTATCTTTGAGCAGGGGGGTAATATTTTCAAAAACAGTTTGCGCCATCATTTCATAACCCTCGGGGTTATGGTGCCCATCCATTTCCCAAAAGTAATCGGTTACTTTTTTATTTCTCTTTTCAATATAACTAAGGTAAGCGGGCATTAAGTCAATTACGGTTATGCTGCTGTCGGCTTTAAGGCAGGTTTTTATAACCGAAAAGTCAAAAGCATAGGTATGTTGTTTAATTTCTTTGCGGTCGGGTCGCAGCAGCAGTAGCAGGCGAATATGGTTTTGGCGGCATAGCAATGCATACTCTTTTAGCAAAGCGCTTACCTGCGTGTTCAGTGTATTTTCTTCTTCGGCACTCAGCCGCTCTTTTCTAAGCAATTGCGTGTAGCCCGCTGCCTTAAAAAACAAACGGCTGATATAGCTAACGGCATAGAGGGGTTCCCACCACGGAGCGGGTTTAAATTTTTGAGTGCCGTTTGGTTGAAACCGTTCCATGCCTCCGCGCAGCCGTATATCAGCGGTTAAATCGGTAGCGGATATGGTTTGTATAATCACATCGGGTTGGTAAACTAATAAACGCTCTTTCAAATTGATGTAATTGTCAAAAGGGTCGCTACCAGCCACACCCGCGTTCATCACATAAAAAGAATCACCGGCAGCCATTAGTTTTTGTTGCAGTAAAACTACATAAGTCGAATCGAAGGGGGTGCCGTCCCCTTCGGTAAACGAATCGCCTAAGGCAAGCAGTCGTTTCTCGTGTGGTTTTTTATCCACCCGCCATTCTTCATCGGCAAAACCGCAGGCATTGGTAGGTCGCCAGTAAAAATATTCGGGCTTTTGTAAAGCATGCCGGTAATCGGCAGCGGGCCAGGCATGATACCGCGGCCGAATCTGCTGTTCATACACACTCACATACCCTCCGTGCTGCCGCTCTAAGTAAGTGGTCACCATACCCGTTAGCCCCAGAAACGTTTCTACCATACCCAGCACAAATACGATGGAGCTAAAACCCAGAAAAAGCTTTTTTGTTTTTTCAGAAAAATTTCTGCCGCCCAAAATCCGGAAAATAAAAACACCTGCCAGCCATACATAAACATACTCCAACAAATGCGTGTGCCATTTTATAGCGCGTAACCCCAACTGTGTAAAGGCATACACCTGCCATACTAAACAGGCAGTAAGAAAGAGCAGCAAAATAGCCCCGCAAAATAATTGAACGACTCGCTTGTTATTGATAAACGCAGTTAACTTGCCCAAGGTGTTCTGTTTAAAGCGGCAAAATAGGGAACTTTATTTTTCACGGAACCATAGAGGTATCGCGAAGCAAAGGCGAAATGTTTTCAAAAATACTTTGCGCCATCATTTCATACCCGGCAGCGTTGTGGTGTCCGTCATAACGCCAGAAATAAGCAGTTGATTGGCTGTGGTTTTTTTGCATATAGCTTTGGTAAGCGGGCAACAGGTCAATCACCTTTACTGAATCGGCTTGTAAGCCGCTTAGAATAGCCGAGAAATCATAATCATATTTATTAACTGCCAGTTCCCCGCGGTCGGGTCTAAGCACCACTATCAGCTTTATTTGGTTTTGCCGGCAAAGCCAGGCATAGGTTTTAAACAAAGCGCTTAGCTGCGCGTTCAATTCTTTTTCCTCTGCCGCAGTCAATCCTCCTTTGCGCAACAGTTCATTATACCCCGCCTTTTTAAAAAACAAACGGCTGATATAGCTGAACGCATAAACAGGTTCCCACCAGGGTGCGCTTTTGTATTGCTGAGTGCCGTCTTCCTTAAACCGCTCCATACCACCGCGCAGCAAAATATCGGTGGTTAAATCGTTAGAAGCAAGCACCTGCACAATAACCTGAGGGCTGTAAACCAGTAAACGGTCTCTGAGGTTAATATAATTATCAAAAGGGTCGCTGCCACATACGCCTGCATTCATTACATAAAAAGTATCACCGGCAGCCAACAGTTTTTGTTTAAGCAGCGCCACATAACTCGAATCGTAAGGCGCACCATCGCCTTCGGTAAACGAATCGCCCAAGGTCATTAGCCGTTTCTCGGTTGTCTTTTTAGGAAAGCTCCAGGTACTGTCGCCAAAACCCAATACGTTGGTCGGGCGCCAATAATCATATTCGGGTTTCTTTAACCGGTGCTCGTGCGTGGTGCTTGACCAGGTATGATACCATGTTCTATCCAGCGAAGAATAAGGACTGGTATACTCTCCATTCACATTTTCGAGATAGGTTTTGGTGGTGCCGGTTATTTGCAGGGTGGTTTCCATTATACCTAATGCCATCATCATGGAAGTAAAAAGCAAAAACAGATTCTTCCCCCTCTCCGAAAAACTGCCGCCACTGCACAACCTGAAAACAAAAACACCCGCCAGCCACACATAAACATATTCCACTACATGCGTATGCCACTTCACTATGCGCAAACCCACCTGTGTGTACCAATACGCTTCCCAAATAAAATAGGCTATAAACGGCAGCAAGAGCAATACCAATACACGTATTTGAAACTGTATTTTTTTATTAATAAAATTTGCAAACCGGTTCAGGACATAAATTTTGATGTGAATGTAGAAATCAATTTGACACCCGGCTGAAGACCGGTTCTTATGGTACCTCGAAAGAATAAATTCGACAAAAATTGGCCCATTATTGAAACTGAAAAATGAAATTATTCTGTTAGTTGCCCTTTATTACGGTTATGATTTTGTCACCAGCACCTGAATGGAGTTAATGACTGGTTACAGTTCAATCACGAAATAGCCATCAATTCCTTTAGTTCAGGAAAAACCGAACCAAAATTTTCTTCGCGCAAAGCATCTATCGCACTAACCCAATGTTGAAATTCTTTTTGCTCATTACCTTGTGAACTCATCATGTAAGTAATAACCGCTTTTATGTGGTTGCGTATTTTTGAGGCATCGGTCAGGTTGCTTAAATAGTTTTTATCTAATTCCTCAAATTGCGCTATCGCTTTTTGTTTAATAGGCAAAGGCAAATTGGTAATGTTCATATACGAAGGTTCAAACAGCAAATACAGATTCATGCGTCCAGGCTGCACAAATTTGTTCTCTACCATATACCGGTAAAAAGCGGGCACGTGAAGAATATTAAAAATACTCACGGTTACATTAACTCCGAAAAGAACGGTGGTACATTCCTTTTGAACCAACCTTATATTCTCTTCAATTTTTTTCCAATTCTGTCCTTTGCGTTGGTAATCCCCCTGTTCACCCATGCCATCTAAACTAGCCCAAACATCAACCTTGGTAAATTTATTCCAAAGGTCAATCAGGTTATGTTGTTTGTATCGAAGAATTGAAAAGTTGGTATTATAGCTGAGCGTCACATCGGTTCTTCCGATAGCAATTAAATGCTCCAGCGCCTTATAATGCTCGTCCATAAACAAAGGCTCTCCTCCGGCAAAATGTAGTCTCTTAACTCCGCTCAATAAACGGGTATAAGAATTCCAAAATTCGATTTTGTTGTCAGCAACTTTCATTTCCTTAGAAATAACTATTCCTGACTTAAGTGGCTTGCCCAGCTTTATCTGTTCCTCGTACCACTGCGTACTGTATTCGCTGTCGCATATACGGCACTTATAATTGCATTTATTACTGAACCGGATATCAATCAGCGGAACGCTCAATTCGGTTAAACTACCATCGGGCAAAGTTGCTTTTACCCTAGAATAGTAGCTCTTGTGATCTTTATTGTACTGCATCCGTTCGCTGAACTTGCCCATTTTTTCGTAGTCATAACAGTTCTTGCAAATGGAACTCTTTTTACCGCAAAGCATGTTTTTTCGCAACTGTTTCATAGCATCTGAATTCCACACATTTCCCAGATTGGGGTCATCTTTCAAATCACCTAACTCATTACCCAAATTCATGGCAGACATACAGCAGGGAGCAACCTTACCGTTTGTCTGTGCATGCAGTTGAATCCATGGGGCCATGCAAAATACTTTCGATTTATTCAACTTCCAGCTGTGATTAACCAGAACTCCGGAGTAGTATGATTTTAATGAAGTTAGTAATTGCATATTTTACAGAAAATAGAAAGAGCAATATATTTAAATTGGCTGAATTATATGCTTTGCTTGCGCCAAGCCTGCTATAACATAGTGCAATCTCGAAATATTTTCTACTTTGGATTCGCTAAAAACACAGCCTGAATGATTGATTTTTTCGAAGCCGTTAAAACATCTCTTCAGCCCGATAAAAAATACAGCTATGGGCATGAGCACGCTTAAAAGCATTCGGTTATCGCCTGTATTTAAAAAAATAATAGCCCTTGTAATTACCGCAGCAGGAATTTTTGGTCTGTATTTTATGTACTGGTATTTCGAAAAACCCTATGCCGCTTTCGGGCTGCTGCATGGCTTGTTCTGTTTTTTTTCCATGGCGCTTATTGCCACCGGCCTGTTGCTGCTGGTGCTTTCGTTTTTACAGCTTACCAAAGAAACCACCCAGCAAACAGCCACGGTATTTTTTACGTTGATTTTCAGTTTGTTTATTGCCGAACTGGCGCTGCGCGCCTTAGGGGTTAACAAAGCCTACATAGAAAGCCGAAATGGCAAGTATGTAACCGCCTATGTAAAGCTCGACAAGCACCCCATGCTCATTAACGAACCGCATACCAATACTTTCCTCATTGCTTCGGAATATCGTTACCCGCGCCACCATAATAACTACGGCTTTAGCGATGTTGATTTTGTGTCGCAAAAAAAGACGGACGAAATTATTGTGCAAACCTATGGCGACTCGTTTACCGAAGGCGATGGCGCACCGGCAGATTCCTGCTACCCCGCACAGTTGCGTCAACTTATTAATGCCAATGCCAATAACCGCATTACCATTCAAAACTTTGGTATTTGCGGAAACGACCCCGGTTTTTATACCAAAGAACTGAAGGGAGTAGGGCAAAATTTTAAACCCGATATTCTGGTGCTCAGCTATGGCTCAGGCGACCTCAATACCGATTTTTTAACCCGCGGGGGCTTAGAGCGTTTTAAAGGCGATTACTGGAAAGGGTTCGATGGTCCTGAATGGGAATGGATGTATGCGGGCAGTTATCTTTTCCGGCTTTTTGCCAATTCGCTTTTCGATGTTTCGTGGCTAAACTTTTTTTTATCGCCACAGCAAAAAGCCGACCGTATAAAACAGTTAGAGCCCAAATGGAACGAAACCTTTTTACAGATAGCCGAAGTGGCGCGCCAAAACAATATACGGGTGCTGCTCCTGAAAAAACCCGAACGCTATGAAGTAGACCTAAATAGCTACGATAACGATTTCACCTTCTTTGAAACAATGGCAGATACCATTCCGGTTTTTAAAAGAATGGATTTATTGCCTTACTATCGCGATTCGCTTCACATGAAAAAAGAAAACTCGGTGCAATACTATTGGCCTATAGACGGGCACCACAATGCAAGGGGTTACAGCGCCATGGCAAAAGGGGTGTATGCCGGCTTACAGCGCAGTTATCCCGAAATATTCCCTATTTTGGATTCGCTAAAAACACAGCGCGAATGATTGATTTTGTAGAAGCAATAAGGACGTCCTTTCAACTTGATAAAAAATATAAAGATGCGGAGGCAAAGGGCTACCATCCCATTGACCGCAAATTGTATAATCAGTTCAATCGTTTTCGCCCCAATGGAGCTAAGCCTGTTTTCTGTTATCTGCCTTTCAACAGTTTGACTTTTTCGTTTGGCGGGCAAGTGTTTGTTTGCTCTTATAACCGCGACATATTGCTGGGTAAATACCCACACAACACCATCGATGAAATATGGAACGGTGCCGAAGCCAAAAAACTTCGCGAGCACATGTTTCACAACGACCTCGATTACGGTTGCCGCCATTGCAAATACTTTTTCGATAAGGGAAAGTTCACCAATCTTCGTCCGCTCGTTTTCGATAAGTATTACAAGAACATGGATGCGGCTTTTCCGCAGGTATTTGAATTTGAGTTAAGCAATGAATGCAACCTCGAATGTCAGATGTGTCATGGCGAAGTTTCATCGAGCATCAGAAAGAACAGAGATAAACTTCCACCGTTGCCTATGCATTATGATGATGCTTTTGTAACACAATTAGAAAAATACATTCCCACATTAAAAGAAGCCAAGTTCTACGGAGGCGAACCGTTTCTAATTCCTGTCTACTACAAAATATGGGACAAGGTGAAAGAACTCAATCCAAATCTCGATTTGTTTGTGATTACCAACGGCAGTCACTGGAACAGCAAAATTGAAAAGCTGATTACCGAAATGAATTTTGATGTAGCTATTTCCATCGATGCTTTCGACAAAGAAAAACTCGAGCGCATCCGCAAAAATGTTATTCAGGAAAAGCTGATGGACAATATCAAACGCTTCAGCGAAATATGCACCCGCAAGGGCAAACATCTTTCGCTCAGTTTTACCGTGCAAAAAGATAACTGGGAGCAAATGCCCCTCATCATCAACCTTTGCAACGAAGTAAATGCCTATATCTACGTGAGCTACCTCGAGCGCCCCGTGCATTTTTCCATTACCGATTTAAGCAAAGACGAACTCAAAAAAGTGCGGGCTTATATGGAGGGCTTTTCGTTCCCTGAACGTACGCAGAAAGAAAGACACAACGCCAAGTGTTTCGAAGATTTCAAACATTACTTAGATACCTACATTGAAAACACCGATGTAAAAAAATACCGCGATTACGATTTTAATCCACAGGTGTTACTGCTTCCCGAACAGGGCGGTCAGAATAATAAAACATGGCAACAGGCAGAACCGGTTTCATCCTCCCAATTTCTAGAACGCGTAAACGAGCAGTATACAGCCGATGAAAAGCTCGCTCAAATTCTTCCGAAAGAAATTTTTTTACGCAAACTCGATACCGTGTTTTCCGACTTTACCGAAGACGAAAAGAGTATTCTCAGAGGTTATATGTACCAATCGGATTTAGGGCAAATTTTGACAAGCATGCAAAATACATCGGAAGAAGAATTAAGAGAATTAAGCCGTGCATCGCTTTTAAAATATCACGAACAGGCAGTAAAGGCATAATGAAACAAACGGTTTACAAATTACTGAGCAAGCTATACACCACTGAAAAAAAATCGGGACCGGGGTTGAGCAGCGAAATGGTGAGTGCTTACAACGCGGCACGTAGCAAACCAAACTCTACGCACATTTGCCATGCCCCGTTCAGCAATATGTATTTCAATGTGCATGGTGATTGTGCACCTTGCTGGCTCACGTTTTTAGAGCCCGATAACTACCCCACAAAATCTATTCGCGAAATTTGGTTTGGCGAAAAATATCAAACGCTTCGCAATCATTTATTGAAGTACGACCTCACGCACAAGTGCAATGTATGTTTAAAAAATTTACAAGGCGGAAATCATACTTCGGTCTTAGCGCGTGCTTATGATGTTAACGCTCCGGCAGAATATCCAAGCATGATGGAGTTAGAGTTATCGAACACTTGCAACTTAGAATGTGTGATGTGTATTGGCGAACTCTCCTCAAGCATTCGCAAAAACAGAGAGCGGTTGCCCGCCATGAAAAACGCGTATGATGATAATTTTGTAGAGCAGTTGGAAGAATTTATTCCGCACTTAAAAGAGTTGCGCTTTAATGGCGGTGAACCTTTTTTAATCAATGAAGTGTTCAAAATTTTTGAAAAGGTTGAGAAACTAAATCCGAAACTGAAGATTGTTATCGCTACTAACGGTACCTTAATGAATTACAAAGTGAAAGAGTGGTTAAACAAGTTGAACATTCATATCAACTTCTCCCTCGATTCACTCACCCCCGACATTTACGAAACCATTCGCGTGAATGCGCACTTCGATAGAGTGATGGAACATTTTCTTTTTTATCGGCAGTACACCAAAGAGAATAACAGAACCATGTGCCTGATGGTAAACCCCATGCGCAATAACTGGCACGAAATGCCGGAGTTCATTCGCTTTGTCAATAAACACAACATCAATCTTTGGTTCAATACTATTCACCGCCCTGCCGAATGGGCTATATGGTCTTTGCCGCATGCAGAGCTTTCTAAAGTTTACAATACGCTGCGCGAAATAAAATTTACCAAAGAAGAAACTTCCAATTCGCTGGCGGGTTTCAATACGGGCATCTATAATAACCTGGTAAACGTTCAAATAAAAAACTGGCTGCGCGAAGCAGAAGAAAGAGAAAGTCAACAAGTGCCTGAACCGGAAACTATAGTGGAAGATGATGCGAAAAAAATCTTAGAGAAGAACATGACCGATTTTATTTACGCTAGTTTTAATGAGGGAGAAGAACAGAAAAAATATCGCTTGCAACAGCTTTTTAAAAAGTTAGAGCAAATTGAAAATTTGCTGAAAGAGCGAAATGGAGAAATAAATTTTTACCGCTCTGTATTTCAAACACCTGCTGATATACTTTACACCACGCTCGATAGCAAAACGGTAAATGCTTTGGTAGAAAATTTTGAAGTGCACATGCTGCAACAGGCACCGCACTAATTGAAAACCATTTTCAACTGCTCTGCTAATTCTTCGTTGTTCATAGCATAAAATCCTTCGGCTAATTTAAGTGGCGATGCTTTCGACATCATAAACAATATGTCTTCACGTTTAGGATGGCTCTCAATCATATCGGCAATAATCTTTGCTTTCTCTTCTGCTACATTTCCATCTACCTTATTTTTCTCTGCGTAAATCTTAAAGTAGCATTCAATCACTTCATACAATATTCCTGATGGTGTAGCAATAAATAAATTGGAGATGCGGTTGAGCAAAACAGTTTCCTTATCAATGTATCCTTTGCCATCTACGTTTACAAAGTCAAGCAGCTTTTCGTGTATCTCTTCTAACGTCCAGTTTTCAATTTCTTCTTTTACAAAAACAGTATCAATGCTTGAATAACCGTTGGTATTTGTTGGTTGAACGGCTTCGCTTTTTTCTTTTAGCCATCCGCGCAGCAAATTGATAAAATCTGCATAAGCACGAATACTCAAGTTTGCAGGTGAAGTATCGCTGCCTGTTTTGGTTGGCAACGGATGCAATTCTAAAACGCGAATTACATCGGCAAGATATTCGGGAGATTGTTCGCGTAACGATAAATCTGCCGGAGAAAAAACTGCGTTGAAATAAAGAGCAATATTTTTCTCTATGCAAAAGGAAAGCAACTGCGGCAACTCCCGCCAGTTGTAAGTAATAGGACAAGCAGCCAGAGAAAGAAAAGTTCTTTTGCGCGCTGTGTAATCACGAAAATATTCCAGGTTCTCCATCACTTTATCAAAGTTGCCGTTGACTCTAATTTTTTTGTAGGTGTCTGGATTCACCGAATCAATCGACAAAATAATTCCCGCATTTAAACCCTCGAGCAAATCCTTAACACGCTTATTTAAAAAGGTAGCGTTAGTAGTAATGTGAATGCGAATACCTGGCTTTATTTTTAGAATGCGTTCCCATATTTTCAGATAGATATCAATCATAAACGGTTCACCGCCTAAGAACTTCGCATCGGTTAAGTGCGGAATAAATTCATCGAGTTCATCTACAAACCGTTCATCATAAACCGATTTTATTGGCGGTAATTTTTCACGGTTCTTGCGTATGCTTGATGAAAAATAGCCGTTGCACATTACACATTCCAGATTGCATTCGTTACTCAACTCAAACTCCATCACCTTCGGGTAACGCAACGAGCCGCTAAGGTTTTCATACCACCGCTGCAATTTTTCTGAAACATTTCCCTTGGCAAACTCATCGTAATACCGCGCACGCACTCCCTGAAAATTTTCCGACACTAACATATTGCCGCACTCTTTACATCCACCACCTAAATCATTTGCCAAAACATATTGTCGCAAATCTTCAGCCTGTTTGCTCCGCCAAATATCTTTGATTTTGTTTGCGGGCCAGGTGCCAAGCACGTGCTTAGAGTTATAACAACAGGCACGCACATTTCCATTCTGTTCAAAATTTAAATTGACAAAAGGCGCATGACAAACCACCGCTTTATCGGTGTTGAATCGCGAAGAATTATAGCGGGCAATAACTTTTTTGGAAAGTTGCATGGATTAGTTTTTGAAAACAGAAAGCTTGCGAACAAACGCACTATGCTTCACCGAATTTAGTATTTCCTCGAAACGCGATTTTGGAATTTCAGTCAGCGCATGTTCGCGCATTAATTTTGCCAATGCCGATTTATAATAGAATTCATTTTTGCTCACCCGCTTCAATCGCCATTCTTCATTTTGCCAGTGAACAAAAAACCAAGAGTCAGGAAAATTTTCTTCGCCCCAAATAAATTGACTCGTTACCTCCCACTTGTCTTCATTGCTTATGTTCGGCTGTATGTATTTTTCCAAATGAAGTTTCGAAATATTCTCATTGAGAATGTCAATGGGTTTGTGCCAATCGGTATTGTCAGCCGTTACAGATTCTATTGCTTCATCGTAACAACGCTTCATCAACTCCGAATTTTTCGGGCATTTCATTACGTTGCCTACAACTTTTAATTCATGGTGATTTCTGAAAAAATAAGGTGCCGTAAAATCTAACGGCTTTAAACAACTCACATCCATATCTACCCACCAGCCGCCTTTTTCATACAATAGTTTATAACGGAAAATATCGGAGAAGCCCGCGTAACTTCCCTTGCCGTGTCCGTATTTGTTTTTGTTGCGGTAAGAAAAAACTTTCTCGCGCGGAACAATGGTGGAAGCATCACCTACAATTACTCCTTCAGGCAAAACAGTTTCCAACGGTTCGTAAATCCATAACCGAAAACGATAACCCAAAGCGAGAAAGGAATGAATCGTGAGCAGTTCTAACTTGCTTAACGTTTTTCCAATCCATAGCGAATTGAAGGTTTGACTATCCGGGTCAATCTCTATTCCGGTTGCGCGCTCCAATGCCTGCCACACATCCCAGCGCTTATCTGCCCAGTGATGATACACGTGCAGAAAATGCGGACGCACTTCCTCTGCTTCTTTCTTAAACGCAAAAAGCAAATTGCCTTTGTGTTCAATATTGCGATGCAGATAATCGGCAATGAGATTATATTTTCTAGCGAGTGTTGGATGATTTTGCAAACCAAATTCCCATGCAGTGGCAATCAAAGTTCCCTGGTCGCGGGTTTTCCAATTTGGTAACGTAAATATTTTCATTGTCTTCTCATGCCAGGCATTCAGAAAATCGTGACTGCTGTCGTTGAATAGAAAAACGCCACCATTCCAGTGTTGCCAACTTTCGTTTTTAATTTCTACTCCGAATGTTTCTTTAATGGCTTCTTTTAAATGATTGCAACGGCAATCAAAAACATTTTTGCCGTTGATAGTCCAAGTTTCGTTATTGTCTTTTTCGTAGCGATAGTCGGTAGTGCTTTCAATTATTTCAACGGAGCTTTGAATTCCTTTTTCGTAAAGAATGGGAGCCCCTTCTTTATCGTGCCAGAAAAATTCTTTCTTGTTCAAAAAAGCATCTTCATCTAACTTGAAAATTTTGCGCGACAAATTAAAACGAAGTGAAAGCCAACGATAGCCCCATTTGCTTTTCTTAATCGCTTCCAGCTTTTGCTCTAAGTTTTTTTTCTTCTCCTCATTCTCCGGTTCGCGTATTAAATCTTTGTGTTTAATAAAAAGCAATTTCAATTCCTTCTCCCATGCGTTATATTCTTTAGCGCAATTGCAGGTAACAGCCGAAGGACTGAACTGGTCGGTAACGCAATGGTCAGGCGCAAAGGTGATGGGTGCAACAAATTGTTCGAAGATGGTATCCACATGAGCATCTACAGCAACTACATCCGTATCTAAGTAGCAGTAATTATTTCCGGAGGGAAGAAACTTGTGTATTCCCGTTTTGAGATAAATACTTGCCTGATGATGATTGAAATGTTCAGGCGCTTTTACATCAATAACTACAGCATGATTTATTTTCTCTTCGTTGCGCGAAGTATCGGTGAGCACAACAATTTCTGCTTTTGAAAACTTCGTTAACGCTTGTAAAGAATAATGCAAAGCATCGGTATGCTCTGCTGAACCGCACACCACAAACACAAACACATTTTTCCCTTTCCCCTCTGGTGACATTTACTGGCGGTTCAATTTTCGTTTAATGAATGAGATGGCATCGGTATTTTCCTTACGCAGGTTTACGCCCACCAAAAGAAAACCAAAATAGATAGTGTAGTTGACTACAACTCCTGCGGGAACAATTACCGTAGCTCGCACCGCTCCGATGATAACATATTTATAGGTTACACTTTTTGAACGCGCAACCTCCACTGCCTTTTTGCGCATAGGTTCTGTGATGAGTAGCGCAATATGAAATGGAACAAGCACTAACCATTTATAATCGAAGCTGATTGCCAACAACAAAGTGAACGCAGGAAAAACATACTGATAAATAGGGTCAGTTAAATGGCGCACAGGTTCTATGCTGATAAACTGAAGGCGAAAATCTTTAGCCACAAACCGGTAACGAAAAACAAGTGCGACAGAAAAAATCAGGAGCCATAACCAAAACAAAGGTTGTTGCAAAGCAATAACCATAGTCCAGGCAATCACTAAAAAAATTTCTTCGAGCAGCAGAATCGTTACTAAGTAATTGGTGGCATTCGCACCAATTATCTGCGGAAGTGTAACCGAACGCGAGCGGATATCTTTAAAAATATCGTTGACGTGATGAATGGTTATGTTTCTGAAGCCGATAAAGAAAACTGCGGCTGAAAGAAAAATAATCATTGGCTTATGATTGCTGTTTGCAAAGAGAGAATACGTGTGTACGGAGAGCAACAAAGGCACCACATAAGCATACCCCGAATCAATAAAACCGGAAATTAACGGCACTTGTTTCAATCGCGGAAAAGGAAGTGAGTAAATAAGAAATAACCCTATTTCAACACCAAATAGAATAACGGTTGTTCTATTTGAAGGCAACCAAAGCCACGGAAGAAATGTTGCAGCTACGCAACCAAGAAATATCATCAACTGATATTTTGCGGGAAGAAAGGCGAGCTTATTTACTTTCCCCGCTTTGGCATCGGTTGCTTTGTCAAAAAATTCATTGATGAAATAACCCAGCGCAGCGAAACCAAACGTGGTGACGAAGGAGAAAACAAAAAGAAGTAAGGATGAAACACTCAACGAAATTTGAAACCACCATAACCAAAAATAAACGCAGCCGATGATGAACGGCACGAAACTCAATCGCCAGTCTTTGGCGCGGGTGGCTTGTAATATTTTTGCGGCTGCTTCTAACATGTTAGCGGTTCATGTGATAGAGATGCTTTTGCTCTTCTAAACTGAATGCAGGTTTTTCTGCCAGTATTTCAAAAAAGTCAATCGGAAATACATAGTCATCCCAAGAATCTATTTTACCAATGTTGAACAGATTTTGAAAGTCATTAGAAATAGTAAGGTGTTCAAACGAAGTTAAATCAACTTGTGGCGGGCGAATGAAACTGATAATGAATCCTTGCTTGCGGATAGCAGAAACCACTTCATATAAATCGCCAATCTGGTATTCGTAAGCCGCATTGATTTGCCCGCAAATATGATTGATGCGCACCTGCTCCCAATCATTCGCACTTTCGCGAATGAACAAATCTTTGATATAGAGTTTTCCCCCGGGCTTCAACACGTTCCAGGCAGCGTAAATCACTTTCGGTTTATTGTTCGAGTGTCCAAATGATTCGAGAAAAATAACGCGGTCATAAGCGTTGTTCTCAAACAGTTCATTCAGTTTATGATAATCTCCTAAAGTGATTTTTACCTGTGCCTCAACATTTTTCTCTTTTAGCTTTTCCCCACCAAGTTTTGCCTGCACTTCTGAAATGGTGCAAGCGTCAATCTTAATTTCGGGAAGTTGCTGTGCAATAAAACTTGATGGCCCACATACTCCGCAACCGGCATCAATAATTTTCATTCCGTTGCTAATGCCAGCACTTTCGATAGTGTATTTCAAATAATCTTCCACATTAGTAGTGCGAAACGCCTGAATTATTTCTCCATAAACTTTTAAAAACTTGTCGGTGGTTTCGTTGTAAAACGCAGCCACCTTTTCGGGTGTGTTGGTGGCTATGGCTTCTGCCTTGACCGGTGCTTTTGTTTTAATAAAGAGTAACCACGCAATGATTCCAAACTGAAACACAATAGCGCAAACCAAAACTGCTAAAATCATGGCTTAAAGATAGAAGGATTATTGTTTGGTGTAAGTCTCCGACTTACATTTCAGGTAAACACAGTGACCGCAATCAGCAACACGCGCACAAAATCTTTTTACTTTTGGCAAGCCTTTATTAAACCATTTCGCTTATGAGTATTCGTTCGTTTTTTTCTTCCATCCTTGGTGAGCCCGAAGTGGCAACTGTAAATCCGCATTTAGAAGTTAGAAAAGAAGGATTTTTTTTAGATGAAGAAAAGCATCAGTATTATTTAACGCATGGCTGGTGTGTAATTGAAAACGTGGTGAAGCCCGAAGAAATAAAAAGCTTCATGGACACGTTTACCGAAATTTCGAAGCTCGAAGGATTTGAACTCGATAAAAACTTATTGAATAGCGGACGATTATTCAATCCTGAAATAAGAAAGAAAACACAGGACGTCATCAACAAAAATGCGGCAACTGTTTTGCCGCGCATGTTTAAAATGGATAAGGTGGACCCTCACACCGGTGGGGCTTATCAGGTAAAACCTCCACACGTCAACAGCGATTTGCTGATTCATCAGGACAGTACGGTCATTGACGAAGAAAAAGATTACTGTCTTTTTGTTTGGATTCCTTTTTGCGATGTAACCATGGAGAACGGTCCTATTTCTTTTGTGCCCGGCAGCCATCTTTGGGGAAACACACAGCGCAGTTTGGGAGTGCCTTGGCAGTTTAAGAAACACATTCCTACACTTTACAAGCACACGCAACCGGTAACCGTTAAAGCCGGTGATGTAATTGTGTTTGACCCTGCGGTTATTCACGCCAGTGCGCCCAATCTTTCGAAAGAAATTCGTCATGCGATTACGATAACTGTGTTGCGCAAAAATTATGAGTTAATTTATTATTTCCGCAACAAAGACATTGACGATAGTTTGATTGAAAAATATGTGGTGACCGAAAACTTCTACTACGGTTACGATTTTATTTCGAAGCCCGATGAAAATTTATGGAAAAAGGAAACCGTAAAGTTTGAGCCGTTCAATTTGACCGATAAAGAATTGCTGCGCCTCATCAAAAAATATCGCCCTAACTAATTGTCGGCTCACCACACTGCCATGTATCCTTCTTTTCTAAATGCCGAACAGCAAGAACAATTTGAACGCAAGGGCTATGTGCTTTTTCCATCGCTGTTGAATGCCAATGAAGTTGACACGCTCGCTTCTTTATTTGCGAAGCATCAAAATGAATACAATGGTTTTTTTGCCACTACGCATTTCAGCAAAGATGTGGCGTATAAAAAGTTAGTGCACGACACCATCACTCAAGTGGTGTTTCCTAAAGCGGCACCGCACCTCAATAATTTCACTTCGCTCTTTGCCAATTTCATGATTAAAAATCCGGATGCGCAGAACGCCATGGATTTACATGCCGACTGGTGTTATATAGATGAAGCCGCTTACCACACCGTTTCTATCTGGGTTCCATTAATAGATGTGAATGAAGAAAACGGTTGCCTAGGTATTATTGAAGGTTCGCACAAAGTAACGAATGCTATTCGCGGGCCATTGATTAGGCAAACGCACCGGATACATGAGCCTCAATGGATAAAAAAATATGGAAAGCTTTTGCCAATGAAAGCAGGCGATGCTATTTTTTACAACCATGCGCTTCTGCATTATTCGCCACCTAACAAAACAAAAACAGTTCGACCTGCCATTAATCTTTCGGTGGCTCCGGCAGCCGCACCGGTTATACATTATTGTATGCCTGAGGGAAGTAAAGAGATTGAAGTCTATTCGGTTCCGAACACCGACTTCTTTATTCATTACAACCATTTCCAAAAACCCGAAACAAACACGCTCGTAAAAACGCTTCCTTCTTCTGCCGTACCATATATGGATGAACGCATGAAGTGGTTCGGGCTGAAACGTTTCTTCTCGCGCTTGTAATTAAACCGAAGAGCAAAATTTTAATTTATTTTTTGAATTGACCAACCCAAAGGCGGGCGCACCGAGCCTTTGCTGATGTCGCCAACAAAATCTACGTAGTCGGTTTTTGCATGAATCGTGAAACTCATTTTTTCGGAGAACCGAAACGCTTCGCTCGAAGTAGTGTGCCATTCGTTTTCTTCCATTCCAAAACGAACGAGGAAAAAATATTTGCCGGGCACAAGAAAGTTTGCGGGAATGGTTGATTTAATTTCCACCAAACCGGTTTGGTTTTTTAACTCGTTACCAAAATGCTGTGCGCCCGAGTTATTTAAAAAGTGACCAACCATTACCGGCTGATAAAAAACATCTTCGAGAAAAAAGAAGGCTCCTATCTGCACTCCGCTTTTCTTTTTATCAATCACAAATTTTATTTCCACGGGCTCAGAAGAAAATAATTTGCCGGCAGGCGATTGAACCGATAACTCGCGTACAGCTATAATATCATTGCCCGGTGCTTCGGCTTCGCTCCAATGCAAATGCAATGTGCCATCGCTGTCGGTATGCGGAGTATGCACATCAATAATTGTTTTTTGCGCATCAAAATTATCGCGGTGCATGGCAAAATATTCTCCCAACACTTCGGTAGGCGCACCCATTTTTTTGATCCGTCCTTTATCTAACCAAATACATTTATTGCTCAACTCCAGAATGTCAGCACGGTTGTGCGACACAAACAAAATTGTTTTACCGCTATCGGTAAACTTTTTCAACAACTCCTGACATTTTAAACGAAACCCTTCATCGCCAACAGAAAGCACTTCATCAAGAATTAAAATATCGGACGAAAGATGAAAAGCAAGAGAGAATGCTAAACGTAAAAACATACCGCTCGAATAATATTTCACGGGTTGGTCAAAGAACTCACCAATCTCGCTGAACGTTTTTGTTTTTTCGTAGTAAGTTTCAAACTGATTGGAAGGAACACTCGCAAGTTTGAGTTGAATCTTCACATTTTCTCTTCCGGTTAAATCAGGATGAAAATTATTTCCTACATCCAAAATAGAAGTAACGCTGCCGTAAAAATGTGCTTCACCCGCACTTGGCTTTGTAATCTGACTTAAGATTTTGAGCAGCGTAGATTTACCCGAACCATTGCTGCCGATAATACCCAGCACATCACCACGATTGAGCGTAAACGAAACATCGTTGAGTGCAAAAAAATGTTTGTCACCATCCTTTACAGAATGGTTTTTGCCCATAAAATATTCTTTCGAAATATTTTTTACGTCAATAGCTATTTCTGGGTTGGTCTGCGCTTCATTCATGTTCAATTCGGCATTAAAATTTTTTGAAGTTCCTCTCTTGAAATTTTAGTGAGACTGTTTTTTAATGTGCCCGCATATTTAGCATTGGGGTTTTTATTTTCTCCATCCCAGTTGCTATCCATGTAAAAATTGTGTCCCTCTTCATGCACCACAATTTCATTTCCATCACCCACAAAACTATAATACTGCGAAGCGGTGTGTGTTATTCTGAAAGTAAAACATAAGCGGTCAATATCTGTTTGGTTAGCTGTAGAATTATGCAAAGCGTTGTTATCGAAAATAACTGCCTGTCCGGGTTTTAGTTTTATAGGCACTTCAAATTGGCGCAACCAATCTAAATGCGCCTGATGATAGCAAGCAAACGTACCGCTGAAAAAAGCACCGTTCATACGATGACTTCTTGGAATAACCGTTAGTGTGCCGTTGCTGGCATCTACATCAATCAGTGGAATCCAAATGGCATAGTGCGGTTCCAGTTGATGATTGAGCAGAAGCGTGCTGTCGGCATGCAAATCAATATCGCCACTGGTGTGCGCTTTCTTAGTATAAAACTGCGAAACCGGAATAATGAAATCTTTAAAATATTTGCGCAGCGGAGCATCAATATGTTTTACAATAAAATCGTGAATCTGTTTTTTCATCACGGCATCGGTGTCTTGCAGCGTGGTGAATCGTCCCGGTGTTCGGTCTATGTTACCGAAGTGCGTGTTGTATTCTTTTTTGAAAAACTCAACCTGCGTTGCATCAAGCAAATCAATTACGGTGTAGCCGTCTTCATTTAGTTTTTGTTCCAACTCATCAGTTACTGTTATGTGCAGCTGTTTGATTTGTGCGGCAGGTTCTTTGCAAAATTTTTTTTCGTAATGCGAAACCAAATCGGCAGAAGTAATTTGTGCATTATCTGTTTTGCAAAGCGGAACAGTGCTGTTGAGAATGTAACTACTGTCAACTATTCCTTTTTCAAATTGCGGCAATTGCGCAATCAACGACTCTCCGGTTATCTCATAGAGTTCAGTAGCATTGGCTTCTTTGTTTTTATGAAAGAAGAAAGTAGGGGCGCGCTTTTCTACAAAGTTGGCAATCACCGCAATTCGAATTTCATCAGTAGTATTCGGATACGAAGCATGAAACAAACCATTGTGATACACCAATGCATTTCCGGCAGGCACTATGATATCGCTTATCAATGGTTTAACCTTTTCATCAAAGGGCACCACAGGAATTCCATAACTGCCACTGCGGTAATTGCCAAAAAACTGATGACTACCCGGCACCACAAAAATGCCCCCGTTGGCCGGGTAACTTAACTGCAACGGAATCCAAACCTGATAGCTTTTATATTTCGACTCATCTACAATATTCCAATCCTGATGCAGCGAAAACTCTTTCTCAACATTAGCGCCCTTCACCATAAAATGCCCGAGAAAATATTCGTAGTCAGGAAAAATACTTTGCAGCGATTCGCTGACTATCTTTTTTATCTCTCTGCTTACATACAAACTCTGCTCCACGGGGTTCGAATTGTGCGAAGCGTAAAGGGCGTTGATACTTCGCTCTCCAAAATTGCTGTGATACAACGAAAGCAATTGCTCCACTTCGTTGTTTTCAAAAACCGGAAAAGTGCAAAAACCTAATTCATCTAACGCCTTTAAACAAGGCGGTGATTTGGTTTCTGATAAATTGGTAACCATTATTTTCTTGTGACTTTTTATTAGCAATAGATTTCAAAAACGGCCCCGCCTCCACAGGCGAAAAATCATACATAAATGTTTCTTCCAGCACAGCATGTTCAGGCCGCTGCCCTCCTTTCAAGTTGATAAAATCATTCAGCGTCATCGCATACTTCTCCACTTTGTTTTGCGGATTTCCATCGGGCAAAAAGTAATGACAGATAGATGCTCCTTCCGGTATCATGGCAAGTATAGCGGCAATTCTTGTTTGCCCTGATAAATTAGGATACGAGCCGTGAATGCAGGCATGATTCAAAATAATACAATCGCCAACTTCAGTCGTTACATCTGTAAAATACTTCGGAATTTCTCTAATCACGCTTTCGTATTTCCAAGGATAAGTAGGCAATGCACGAATGGTATCGTGGAATCTATGACTACCTTTTAGAAAGCGCAGACAACCATTCCTTTTATCAGTAGGTTCTGTAGCCACCCAAATATTGAACGAATAAAATTTCTCTTCATCTACAAACCGTAAATCCTGATGCGGACCTAATTCAGATTCAGGCGAAGATTGTTTGAGCAGATAGTTAGCTGCAATTGTTTTGTAGTTATAGAAGTGCTTGTCAATTTCTTCAAACATTACTTCCTTAATAAAACTATCTGCGCTATTAATTAATGTAGCATTATCCGTATCGTTAGTAGCGTGAAACTTTCTCTTATCAATAACTGTTTCGTGTTGATGTTGTGTTTGCAAATAAAAATCGTGCAACCGCTTTACCTGCTCAGGCTTGAACATGCGAAACTTCACAAAACCATTTTCATCAAATTCGTTTTGCAATTTTTCATCACGAAAAACTTTCGGCTTACTCATATCAACTTTCTTTCAAAAATTTAGATACTGCACTAAACAGCGAAACCGGTTTAGATTTTTTATTCCTCAGCAAATCAAATTCAGTTTTGCTCAATTGCTTAAAATCAAAATTCACTTCCTTCAGAAATACTCCTTTAGCAGGCGGCTGTCCCTTTTTGAAGTGAAGAAACGCTTCCTTCGTCATGCTGTATTGCTGCACTTTATTTTTCTCTCCGTCGGGCAAATAATAATGAAGCAATTGTGCATCGCTCGGATAAGCAGCAATTACCGCAGCCACTCTTGGTTGTTTTGTTCTATTCGGAAATGAGCCATGCACTACCGCATGATTAAAAATAAAAGCATCGCCTGCTTTGGCAGTAAAAACCTCCGCCTGCTTTTTAATTTCCTCTTTCACATTTTTATAAGCCCAAGGGTAATTATGTGTTGGTCGTAAGGTTGGCATTAGATGATGACTACCTTTTAAAAAATACATGCAGCCATTCTCTTCATTCGTATCCTGCAGTGCCACCCAAACATTTACCGAAGCAAATTCAGTTTCATCTACAAACGTAATATCCTGATGCGGTTCCGTTTCAGAATTTGTAACCGGCATTTTCACGAGGTAATTGCCGAAGAGCAAATTGTAATTGCTCAACACTTTACTCAAAGCCGGAGCAATAACTTTTTGTAAAACTCCGTCTACATGCGTTATCAAAGCCGAATCGTTGGAGTGGCTGGTGGTGATGTAAGGAATATTTATTTTTTCATGTGCCGCAGCTACCGCTTGGTAAGCAACGAGTAATCTTTCGGCTTCTGAAGCAGAAAGCAAAGGCACTTTCACAAAACCATTTTCTTCAAATTCAGTTTGAAGTGCCGCTGATTGGAGCAATGGTTTCATACCGCACTCTTCATTCTAAAAACATCGGTAATTCGTTGCAGATAGTTTTTCTTTCGACCTGTAAGACTCAAAAATTCTTCTTTGGTTAGTTGTGGATATTCATAAGCAATAAATTCTTTAAACGCTTTCTTATCGGGTCTTCCGTTGTTAGCAATAGAGAAAAACGTATCCACATCTAAATGATACTTTTCAATCTTATCGTTTGCCGCACCTTTTTCCTGATAATACAAAAGCCATTGAGCCGATGCAGAGCAAACAAGCAGTGTAGCCGCTAAGCGACTATCGCTCGATAAATTTTCAGTAGCCGCGTGAATAGTTGCGTTGTTGAATATTACAGCTTCACCTTTTTTCAACGAAACATGCGTAGCCATTTCAGGCAAAGCTTGCTGAAAGCTTTCGTAATAACTCGGGAACGCAGGCGTAACGCGCAGGGATGTGATAGCACGGTTAGAGCCGCTCACAAAAAAGAGATTGCCGTTTGTTTTGTCAATATCCTGCAATGCCACCCAAACATTCGCACTGAAAAAATTATTTTCATCCACAAAAGTCGGATCCTGATGTATTCCTGTTTCAGAGCCTATACCCGACTCTTTAATATGAAAACAACCCGCCAATCCTTTAAAGTCAACAAGCACCTTTTCTAACTCAGGAAGAAAAACAGATTTGATTTTTGCATCCACACTAAGAATTAATTCCGGATTTTGAGTATCGGTAGTGGTGTGGTGAAGATTGTCAACGGTAGCATGCAGTTCTTTATGCGCTGCAAAAAAATCATTGAGCTCATTAACCTGTTGCAGATTGAGCAAAGGCACTTTCACAAATCCGTTTTTTTCAAACAGCGTTTGCAACGATTCGTTTTTAAAAATAGGGCTCACAACACGCATTGTTTTATCTCGAAAGAAGATCGTCTTCCTGTGTTTATTTTGAAACTTGAAAATAATTAAGTTTGACAGAATTATTTTCTGATTTCAATCATATTCAAATGAAAAATACCACAAACACAGCACGTATATATGGCGATGAAATATTTTTCAATTTCATAGAAGTGCCTTTTGAAGAATTGGAACAACGTGGTGATCTGGTAGGTCAAATTAAAAACCGCGAACTCGATGGCTTTATCACGAAAAATGTTTTTACTGTCGAGGAAGTAAACGAGATGAAAAGTTTTCTGGCGAACTTGAATGAAGACGAATTTATGCCTACTCCTTCGGGTAAAATGTTTCCTGCGCCTTTTGCCATTATTACTGACACCGCAGAAAGATTAGAAGCATACTACAGCAAACTTTCGCTTTTTGATAAGCATAAAGAAACCAATTCTTCTATTGGTAATCTGGCGCGCAAACTTGATAACTTCTTCAAATCCGCAGCGAAGAATTATCGCGTGAGCATTCCTCACAATAAAATAAAAGACAAAGAAGTAGCTCCCGGTACTTTCAGAATGTTCTATCCAAACATGGGCGGGCTGCATGTGCATTGTGGAAATTTATTTCAGGCGCAGAGCATGTTTTACTACTCGCTGATAAAAAATGACATTGACATGGATGACCAATTGAGTTATTTCGTGGTGCTTCAACAACCCGATGCGGGTGGCGAGTTGACTATCTATGATATGCTTTGGGATAAAGTTAAACGAAAAGAAAGCCCTGAGAATAATGAGTTTGTCATTGACGATAACGACAAACCTATCTATGTAAAAGACGTGCGCAGTTTTGCGGTGAAGCCGCAACCCGGAGATATTCTTGTTTTTTCAGGTGGTCCAATCTGGCATCGCGTAGAGGATATTAAAGGCACCGTTCCTCGAATTACATTTGGTGGGTTTTTGAACTTCTCGAACGACAACAAAGAAGTCTATTACTGGTCATAAACTTTGCGCCAGTAATTTCTCTTTCAACTCTGTATCGGTTATAGTTTGATGCGAATACTTCAAACGACTTATTTCCTGTGCATCAGGATTTCCTCCCACTGCAATTGTTTTCAAGTCTTTCAAGAAAGTATCGTCATTCAGTTGAAAAACATTCACTTCATTGGGCGATTCGCTTTGTTGGTAGTAAAGGAACGGTGCCTCCTTAGATAAAAGCGTGGCGGTAACTACAATTCTGTTTTGCAAAGAATGGTTAGGATACGAACCATGAAAAACTGCGGGATGAAAAAGAAGTGCCTGCCCTTTCTTTACAATGACCGTTTCAATTTGCTCCGAAGAAAAATTGTTCATGCTGATTCTTGCTGTAGGTAATGTAGCTGAGCGCAGATTATTAAACCACAAATGACTTCCCTTTAAAAAAAACAAGGTGCCGTTTTCTTCCGTTACATCAGTTAAAGGAATCCAGATGTTGTAAGCAGAGAAATTCCTTTCATCAGTGTAATTCCAATCCTGGTGAAGCAGCAATTCATCGAAAGTATTTGCAGGTTTAACAAGGAATGATTCGGTGATTGTTCTGCAACCAGTGAATTGAGTTTCGTAAAAACTGTTCAAGATTTTTCTGATAGAATTTTGCAACACTTTATTCTGCTCAAAAGTATTGGCGAGTAAACTGTAATAGAAATCGTTTCCCGTAAATTGAAAATGTTCAGCGATGTAATTCTGCAACTCTTCAACTTCGGCAAGCAGATTTGCATTTATCACCGCAAATCCGTTTTGAGCAAGATTCTGTTCTACGGTAGCGTTCTTAAACATAGCGGGTGAAGAAAAAATAATTCATATTGTGAACGAAAACTATTTGCCTAAAATAGTTTTCAAATTTGATGATTGGTTTAATGAAAGACAGGAACGAAAATATCATTCTTATAGATTTACCCACTTTCCCTAAAGGGGTCATTTCTCTTTCACTTCTGTCTGTTGCCGCTTGTTTATCAAAATCATATTCAGTAAAAATAGTTGACCTCAACTTTACTGATTACAAAGAATATACTCCTTCGGAAAAAGACGTGGTGATGTTTGGCTTGAAAGTTTCTTCTCAAAACTTTGAACAGGCAATCACAGTTTCAAAGAAATTGAAATCACTTTCTCCTTCATCAAAAATTGTTTGGGGCGGTGAGTTACCTTCTTTACTTCCGGATATGTGCTTGGAATATGCCGAATCAGTATTGGGTGGTTTGTTTGAACCTATTGTCGATGCTTTCGTGGCAGATTTAAAAGCAAATAATCTTCAGCAAAAATATTTTGGGGAGAATAACAGCAATATAATCTCCCAACCCGATTTTTCTTTTTTGCCTGGTGCGAAAAAGTATTATCAGTTCATGGGTTATCCGCTTGAAACTTCGAGAGGATGTACAGAGAAATGTATTTTCTGTATGGTTCACACCATGCAAAAGAAAAACTACAACCTGAGCAGTCTTGATGCATTGAAAAATATTTTGCCTCAATATAAAGACAAGTTCATCAATGTGGTTGACTACAATTTTGGCGTAGATAGCCATCATGTAATTGAAGCATCAAGGTTGATTAAGGAAAGCGGGGCAGTGGGTTGGATGGCGGAAATGTGTATTGAGCTTTTAGATAATGATGAAGTATTAGCCGCTTTAAAAGACAGCCGCTGCAAAATGATTTACTGCGGGTTGGAATCAATTGACCAGCAATCGCTCAACTCAGTTCACAAAATGAATACGAACCATATTGAAAGTTACGAACGCATTATTCGCAAGGTGCAGTCGTATGGAATTCAAATAGCTGCAGGAATTATTTTAGGATTAGAAGGCACGCACCAAAACACTTTTGAAGAGTTATTTAAGTTCTATCAGCGTATGGGAATTATTTATGCCAAGCTTACCTTCCTTACTTATAACCCGGGAACAAAAGTGCATGAGTATGTAAAGAAAAAGGGCGTGTTTCTCAATGAAAAAATTCCGAGCTACGATGGCAATCAATTGACTTATTTACCCAATGGTGTTGATGCAAAGTATGTTCAAAGCGGGGCAACAGAATTTATTGGTAAGTATTATTCGCTAAGTGGAATTGTGGCGAGAAGTTTCAATACAAAACTTTCGTTCTTCGCACGATTAGAATTCATTCTTTTCAATTTCTGCTATAGAAAAGTGTATTTACAATGGCTGCAATTTGACACGTTGCGCAAACCAAAAAACATGAAGCAGTTAGTTGAATTGCCTTTCGAAAAATCTAATTTCACCAAGCGCATTGAAAAAGCATTGCATTGGGTTAGATTGCAGCAAATGAAAAATTAGTTTTGTCGTATGTTCTCCATCAGAAAAATCGTTTTCGTAGTTTTTACAGCCGTGATGATTTCTATCATTCTGATGTGTTGTCATTCTAGCAATTCATCTAAAAAATCCTATCACGATTTTTTGCAAACGGATGAGTTCAAAAAAATGAAGCGCGTTGACCAAGTGGCTAAATGTGCCTCATGTCATAAGCAGGAATATGAAAACGAGATGAAAGGACCTCATGCCAATGCTTACAAAAATCTCTTGGCACATCAGGCATTTGTAAATAGCGATAAATACAATTGCGATTTTTATACCAAGCAGGTAAATACTTCCATAGAGCATTGCATGGGTTGCCACACTCCACAAAATATGTTTGAAACGCTTTTGCGCGACACTACCGGTAAGCCGCTTCAATTTGCAGAAGAACTCTTGAAAGAAGCGCATCCTCGACCGCTTACAAGGGAAGACAGTACTCAACGCGCCAGCAGTATAGACTGTATGAGTTGCCATGCTGATGGCAATAACTTGCGCTCGTTGAAACATATGTTTACCGCAAATGATTCTACTCCGCGGTTGCAAACTGTACAAACGCTTGTCTCTAATAATATCACTTGTTATCTCTGTCATTTCGATGTAGTGCGCAATCTGAATCCAACCATTGCCATTCAAAAAACAGGGCAGGCGCTTTGTGTGAATTGCCATCAGGAATATGATACTAAGGGGAAAGGCACACACTATTATTTCTGGCAGCATGAAGCAAAAGGAAAAGTGGATGAGAAAATTGAATTGGTGATGAATGATTTTCATTTCTCCGTTTCGCCCGATAAAAAGCAGGGAATTATAACCTGGCAAAATACCATCATGCCGCATAAGATTAGTCCGGGACCGGAGATGATTTTGAATTGTGATGTACTGGATAAAGATTCAAATGTGCTGGGCTCTAAAACTATTCGCATCAATAAGAAACAGCAGTTTGATAAAGAGATGTACGCCAACCTCGGCAACCACAACTTACTTGGCGTAGAAGGTGATGATGTGCCTTTGGATGGAAAGTCGCTTCAATATTCATTTCCCATGAAGAGAGCAGATAAGGCTTCAACCTTCAGAATTTCCTTCGTGCACAAATCGCAATATTGGTTTCCCGATTCATTGGGGGTAGTTACTGCCGTTAAAACTTACCCAGTTACTAAATAGAATCCTGTTTCTGCCTCTCAAAAACATACATCTTCATTTCATCAGGCGTTTCTCTATTGTCGCTTTTGCGTTGTTCCATCAACTGTACTGTCTTATCTTCTACAACAGGAAAAGGGAAATGATGTATTTCTTCCAAATATCCTTTCACCACTTTTATTCGATGAGGTGTAGAAACAATCACCACGTCTTGCTGAATGTTGTTTACATATTTCCAGAAACTCGGGAAGGCATAGATATCGCAATTGCATTCCTGTTCCAGATAACGTTTGTAGTATGGCAAAAACGGAATGATGTATCCATCGGTGATATACATTTTTTTGAAGGCAGAAAAATCGAATGGGTGAAAAGGAACATTGCTTAAAAATATATAGTCGAACGAAGTGGAGTTCATGACTAAGTATTTATTGGCTGCTACTTGTTTTATTTTTTCATAGTTAGCCTGATACTTGAGCAAATCTGTTTTAAGCGTGTTTGACTCTTCTTTTAAAGCAAAAAAATGAATGCCTAAAAGAACCGAACAGGAAATGAACAAAGGATAAAGCCATAACGAAATGCGAGTGGCAGTGCTACGGGCAAGTAAAACAACATGACAGAAAATAAACAAACTCAAAAACGGCAGGAAGGAACGTTCGTTCACTTTGTCGGTATAAATTTGAGCAATGGTTAATCCCCAAAACGAAAACACAAAAGCTAAAGTATAGAGGCGGTTTAGAAACGATTTTCCCAAACCGTATTGCACGAGAACCGCAACACTCAACAGCACTGTAAGCAAAAGCAGATACCAATATTTTATAACCACTTGTGAAAAACTTCGGCAAACACGGTTCCATTGTTTAGCATCTGTGAACATTAATTTTTCAGAAAGGATAAGGGAACGCAAATAGTTGGAAGAAATAATTTGCGGGTCGCTCCACATCATTTCCATGGCTGTTGTATAAAGCACGGTGTCTCTGTGTGTTTTCATAAACGAAAGCGGCACTCTGTTTTCTCTGGCAATAAACTGTTCTTCAATATCCGGCTCTACTTGTTTGTAGAATTCTTTCGATGTAGCTGTTTTAATATCAACAGAAAGTGTGAGCGACATCACAGCGATTACCACAGCCGGAAATAAAAACAGCACCATCGTTTGTTTGATATTTTGCGAATAGAAAACAGCAAAGGCGGCCAGCAAAATAAAACATGCCGTAGCTACTTCTATTCTGGTAAGCGCGCCAATGGTGAAAAATAAATTGAGCAAAATAAATAGCCACCAACGCGCTTTGATGGTAGTGGTTGAATTAAAAAACACTACTAACCCAATTAATGAAAGCCCGCAACACATGTACGAAACGCGGGTGTAGATATAATGAATGTGATGGTCGGCAAATACGAGGTAATAAACTAGTAGTTGAAGAAAAATCTTTACCGTTAGAGAAGTTTTAGCAGGCAATAGTTTTGCCACTATATATAGACCAATGAAACAGGAGAAGAATAAATAGCTGTAATAAATCCATGAAAGCCATTCCACATTTGGAAAGTGTTCATAGAAGAACGAGTAGATGAAAGAGATGCCCATGTTTCCCGAAAAGTAAACTGAACGAAAGGGTAAGCCGGGAGTTAGTTTACCGCTGAAAAAGCTCGTGTTCAATCCTTCGTATTCTACATAGTAAAAGCCAAACACAAACCAGGTAATAACAAAACACGATAGCGTAACCACCAGCGTGGTTATTACATCAACGGATTTAGATTTCGCAGTAACGAATTTGTCTGTGTTATTCATCAGGAAACCTTAGGAGTTACAAAAGTGGCATAAACATAACCCGCGCCCGACAGTAACCAATACAAAGGATTGATGAAAAATACAATCAGGGGAAGTGTAATGGTTGGAAAAAAAATATTCAAAGTGTAGAATATGCCTGCATGAAAAGCCAGCAACAAAAACGAATAGACAAAGGCTGTTTTCTTATTCAGCATTAAGCTGAAGGCACACAACTCTAATAACAACGAACCACCAAGGATTAGTTTGGTGAACAAAGGATGCGCGATAATGAAAGAAGCTACCGACAATCCCTTGTGGCTGTATTCATTTAAACCATTGGTGACGTAAACAGAATTGAACACGCGCATTACTTCGAGCGCAAATTTTGGTGCGTCATCTGTAAACCATGCAAAACCCGAAACATGTAATTTTGAAATAGCGGAAAGAGTGTAAGCAGCTGCAAAGAATTGCGCAGAAAACTGCATCCGGTTTTTAGAGAGATTGCTTTGCGCATTGAATCTGTTTTGCAGGTAAGCACTGAACTGCGCCAAGAATACAAGAGCTAAAATTCCATTCTCGGCAGGGTTGCCGTTTGATTCATCTAACGAAAAAATCAAGACCGCTAAAACAAAAAGAAGAAGCGTTGAGAAAATCATTTGCACTTCTGATATATACATTAGCGAAAGTAGAACCAACAAAACACTCACCGGCAATCTAATGGCATCGGTAGCCACGTAAGCACAGTTAATATAATTACAAATGCCCGAAGGAAAGGGTTGAGTGGAGCGGTGATAGAGTATGTAAATAGAAAAGAAGCACACGATGGAGCTGATAGATATCTTAACCGATGTCCATTCTAATGGCGAGTAATCATTCGCAAAAAAATTATTCCACCGCGCACTTGTAAAGCTGCTTTTCATGGCTTGCTATTTTATTTTGCTCTAGGAAATAATCAATTCGGTTAAGGCTGATGGAATCAAAAGGTATGGGCTTTTTTAAATCGGCAAAAATGGAATGAAGTAATTCCTTACAAACCAATTGCTGTTCTACTTCTTTTTCTTCGTTGCTTAAATACATAAAGCCGTGCTGTTCGTTAGTAGCCACATACAACTCAAACAAATGATTGCCATCAACGGTTGAATATTCATTCAAAGGAACAAGTTCCTGCTGGTTATTCCGCAATAAAAAAACAGAAGTGTGTTCCGAAAATTTATTGAACATAGTGTATTTGGCAAACGGATAGGCACGCGGAAGAAGTAAGCAGAGCGTGATATAAATTGTGAAAAGAAAACCTCCGGTTATGACTTTACTCTCCTTTGCTACAGTAATACATTTTGCTATTTCATTTTTATACTTCCCCCATGCAAAAACAGAAACACTTATCAGCAAAAGCAAATACACATAAAGCGAAGCCGCAACAAAGCCAATAGTTTGCAGAACAAAAAAGAGAAGCATGCTTTGAATAAGAATCAATAGAAAGACTATTCTGTTTTCGGTTTTAAACTGAAACCTCAGCATGCCATATAGAATTATACCATTTGCAACAGGAAAAAATAATTTGAAAAACAGATAGGTGAAAAAATAAAAAGAGGGAAACCATTTTTGATGAGCCGCCAATGAATCTTCGAAATAAAAGTCAATGGGATTAAACCAATTTAGTAAAGGGAGTAGCAGCACAGCCACCAGGTTTAGGATAAGAATAAGTTTGTGCCGGTTGGCCTTCATGTATTTTTCGAAAATAATTTATATGCACCTAAATTTCACTTCTACTAACAAAGTAACAAAAACCGGCCACCTTCAGAACCTTCGACAACTTAGTTATTTTTTACAATCGGTGTGTTGTGTTATGCAACTTTGCATGAACACATATCGTAAAGGAGAGCATGAAAAACAAAATAAACAGAACCATCGCATTTACCGCTATAGCGGCATTTTTTTTCCTTTCCAGTTGTAAAAAGGAAACCGGACTTACACCTTCCATCAGCGATAAAAATCAGGTTGCCATATTTAATCAGATTGCTAATGCGCAGCCCGCTGCACTTCAAAACTTGCTCAAAACACAAGCTATGGCTTCGGGGTTGATAGACCACTTGGCAGGTGTTCACAAAACCGATGAGGATTTTTATTTCGGAGATTTTCCTTGTGCAGTAATTACAAAAGATACGACTTCTTCTCCGCGCTCGATAACCGTTGATTTTGGTGCAGGATGCACGAATACGGCTGGTGACTTTATGTCGGGTTCACTCCTGTTGGAATATGTTAGCGATGTTTTTATCGGGCAAACAGGCAACTATATCCGTATGACGGTCACTAACCTGGTTGACAATACCGATACACTCAACGGAACTTATCAGTACACCTATACCGGTATTAACGGTAGTGGAAACTATACGCTTGCTATTACTACTAATTTAACCACTATCGGAAGACTGGATGAACTTAGATGGAGAGGGGTTAATAATTTTAGTGTAGAGTTTGTAAACGATACTACCGGAGGAACAAATAATTGGATTCAATACTTAACTGGGTCAGGAACGGGGACTACCCCAAGCGGACTTACCTTTACCCAAACGGTAACCTCTCAGTTGCAATATGGCGAGCTGTGCGCAGCACATTTTGTTAGCGGTGGACTGAGACTTCAAACCCAAGGACAGCCCGATAAAGATTTTGATTTTGGAAACGGTGCCTGCGATGACCGCGCTACTATGACAGAAAACGGAGTGACCACCAATATTATTCTTCCTTAAAAATTAGTTGATTCAAATTTTAAAAGCCCGTTACACGCAAGTGCAACGGGCTTTTTATTCCCCATAAATTCAAACTCCACCGCTGCTCCTCGGCTTTTCTGTGTACGCATTTCGTCTATGCGATGACTTAGTGTTACTTAATTCGAATTTCATCTTACATCTTCACCCAGCGTTTCATTACAATACCGTCTTTGGTTTTTATTTGGGCTATGTAAACTCCGTTAGCCAGATTAATAATTGATACCTGATTATTGAGTATGAAACCGGCTCCCATAACCAAACTACCGGTAGTATTGTAAATATTTATTTGCTCAATTTCGGCTCCGTTGGTTTGTATAAACAGTTTATCAGCCGCTGGATTCGGATACAGCTGAATCTCATTTTCTGCGGCAAGCCCTGCTATACCGGTGCCGGTAATAGAAAGAATATTTGAAAGCACTTGCGTACCACCACTACGTGCCGCGGTGCAGGTATATGACCAGTTAGCGGCTATGCGGTAAAGCGCATTCGGGTGCTGGCTAAAGTTAATGTCGGTAGCTGTATATTGATTACCGGGCACATTCAACATTACCTGCCAACTGCCGTTTCCTAAACTATCGCGCAGCACATCAAACGAACTAACGGGGGTAGTGTCATTTTCAATTTGATACACATTCCAAATTAAATTACCACTGCCTAAATATTGCAGGTGAATAGTATTGTGGTAAGGACTCAGCGCGCCTTCGTTGGTACAGGTATCCCGGGTAGAAATTTTATACCGGTAAGCCGTTATATTCGGGTTAGCCGCATAATCATGAAACTCACTGAGCGAGTCGCCATGCACCGCACCAATTTTCTGATAATTATTTGTAGATATTTCGCGGTAGATATAAAAACTGTCACTGGCTTCGCGGTTTACCTTTTCCCACACAATTACGTTATGTGTAGAAGCCGAATCAACGGTTACAAAACAAATAGTTTGAGCCGGTGCCTGCGCTAAATTAACCTGCGTATTACCCGAAGCGCGGCAGGTAGTTGCTGTATCGGTCAGCAAAAGATGATACGTACTATTCGTAGCAGGATTCACCGCAGGATTTACTGCCGATGAACTAAACCCGCTTCCTGTCCAGGCATAACTGCCATTGGCAACAGTTGTTCCGCCAATAACAACACCACTGCCCGCGCAAATGCTAAACACCGAATCGGTAATTTGCAACGAAGGCAGTGTAGAATAATGCACTACGGTAGAATCAGAAGCACTGCAACCGGTAGCATTGTAAACATCGGTTACATAAATAGTAGTAGTGGATGTTGGTGTAATGGAAAGCACATTTGCGGTATCTAAAATTCCCCACGGATTGCTGCTCCAGTAATGTGTTTCACCGGCTGCATTTCCACGGTAAATAAGCAATGCACTACCTTGGCAATGCCAGTAGTCGGCAGCCAAAGGAAGTTCCACCACCGGTGCACGTTTCACCAAAACTTTGGTACTCAAATACGAAGTTTGATTAGCCGGGCCGGTAGAGTATACAGCTAATTCAGCCAACGTATTGCTTCCAGAATAAAATAAGGAAGGTACTTTAAAAGTATAGGTGCCGGCAGAAGTACCTGCCACTGAATCAGAGAGAGCATTGTTGGCAGAATAATTGGTGCCGTTAAACTTCAGCTTAAAATGATTGCCCGCATTAAACGTAAGCGAAGAAGAAAAACTCACCTGAATCAAATCGTGCTCGCAAACGGTATCGGGGGTAATGGCAGAAATAGCAAAACTGTTAGCGGGGTCATACTCCCAAAAAGTAGTATTGGTGCAACCGTTCCATCCGCCCAAAAAACTGCGGTTGCCAATGGTTAATCCAACATAACTGGTCAGCGGGTCACACCCCCCTCCGGCAGGAAATGGAAACGTATTAATAACCGACCATGAATTAATCGCAGGGTCAAATATACCTACCGCCCCGTGCGTACCGGTAGTAGCGCGGTGGTCGCTTACATAAAGCAGATTATTGATTACAAACGAATAGACCGAAGCATAAAAATTCGCATTGGCTAAATGATAACCTGCTTTTGCCACCCACGAATCTGCAACTGCATTGTATTCATAAACCGAATCGAGATGTGCCGTACCAGATAACCCTACTCCTAAACCGCAATAGCCTTTGCCATTCACGGCACACGAAAAACCGCTGTGCATACGTATAGGCAAACTGTCTTTCATTGCCCATGCGTCAGTTGTAGGATTATAACTATAACACATTTTGCTAACGCCTAAATCGGCATTACCACCGGCAATGTAGCCCGTGTTATTGATACAAAATGCAAAAGCGCGCTCCACACTATCGGGATAATTTGCCTTCGCCATCCAGCTATCTGCCACCGGGTCATACCGGTAAAAATCATTAAAAAACTGACCCGAAGAATTTTTACCTCCACCAATAAAACCAAAACTATCGGTAGCAAAACCCGCAGCACCATACCTTAACCCTCCCGGATAATCTGCTTTCAAGATCCAGCTATTTGCAGCGGGGTCATATTTATAAAAATTGCTCGTGGCTTCCCCTGTGTACACGTAGCCCAATGAATTAATGCTGAAAGAAACACTGCCTTTAGAACTTGCTGGACAAGTAGCTCTTTGTTCCCAAAGCCCTTGTGCTTTTGCGCTGAAAACAAAAAACAAAACAGTGAAGAGTGTAAAAATATTTTTCATGATGTGTGTGTTTAGAAAATTAAATGTAAGGGAAGTATTTTAATTGGCTTGAAATTTATTTATCCCTGTCCTTTCTCCTCTAAAAACATCACTAATCACAGCAAGTGATGAGAAAAAAAATAGATTAAAATTTCGGATGACTTATTATTCCTAATGCTCATCACCAATTGCTACCCGCAGTACATCCACGTCAGGCAAATTAGTACTGAATATACACTCGGGTTTTTCTAAGTGCTTATCAGGCACAAACCTCAATGGCTGGTTATGAATAACGTTCATATACTCTTTGGTTAAATCAAAGTAGCGCTGGTTTGACATATACAAACCGTTTTGACTTGCCAGCCAGCTATAAAAAGCAACGGGATCGGTAGCATTACAATTACATTGCCGCGATAGGTAAGCGGTATAATCGGGCGAAAGAGAATAAGTAAACGCGTCATACAACAGCCATTTGTTTTTTGTATAGTTCTTATGCTTCACACTAAAGTTATGGTTCATTAAATACACGCTTCCCATAGTCGTCACTATAATTCGGTTGTGATAGGTGTTTTCTATGTTTTGCATATACGACTCACAACACTCGTTGCTTTGCGCTATTGCATGGTTATATTTTTTATAGTGCCAAAGCGTAATAGCAGTACTGCAAAAAACAGCAGCCATGTAAATGACAACTGCAGTTCTTCCAAACCGATAAACCCCATGGGAAAAATAAAACGAGGTAATTAAAAGGGCAATGAGCTGAAGAATTAAAAAATGCCTGCCTGCCACTAAACTGCCGTTAAAATCTAAGGCGTATATAAGACCGAAAACCGCCAGTTGAAAAACAATGATTTTTAAAAACACACTCCGTTCAACCTGTCCAAACAAACCAAGCAGCAAAAAGCCACCGAGCAAAAAAGGAATGAACAGATAATATTTGTAAAGCGAAACCAAATGAAAAAAAATACTGCATGCATGTGCGGGACTTAAATTCATACCCGGTAATAAAAGACTGCGCAAAAATTTGGGCGATAAAACAGCCGTATCAAACCACATGCCCTGCATGGCAACTTCATATTTGATGGAATCCTTAGCTGTTTTCATAGTAGCCAAAGGCACCACTCTTCTATCCATTATTTTATACTCTATTTCGGGTTCTACCTGTTTTACATAGAGCGTGGTATGTGCCCAGTCTATAGCAAAAGCAGTAAACAATATGCCTGTTGCAGCCATAGGAAAAAACAATCGCGTAACCCAGTGTTTCAAATCAAAGCAATAAATAAGATACCCTATAGAAACAAGCAATAGCATACCTATACTGCTTTCGGGGCGAATCAGCATGCCCAAAACAAATAACAGGGTATTGGTAATTACTCCTTTCCATTTTATATCTTTTGTAAATGCAAGGTTGAATAGTCCTATGCCGCATAAAAGCAACGAGTAGCGGGTATGTGATATGGAGACAAAATTTTCAATAAAAAACAAGGCAAACAAAACCTGAATAGTTCTAAGCAGATATGGATTGTCGTTGTTTTTTAGTACCACATCTTTAATAGCCCGCAGAATTAAATAAAGAGCTAAAACACCAAATGCAAGAAACGAAATACCCATCCAATTATACGCTGGCAGAATGCCATAAAAAAATTTGTAAACGGTACTAAGCCCAATTACTCCCAAATAATAATAATCTATACACGAGAAATCGCTGAATTGACCGGAAGGCAGACTAAAGTAAGAGAAGGAACCGTAATCATCAGGAGTAATGGTAAAAAAAAGTATTGCAGAGAAAAACACTAAAGCCACAATCACCAGTTCTCCGGCTCTCGACTTGAAAAAATCCTTCATAGAAAAAATGGGCGGATGATGAATAAGCAAAATATTGGGAAGGTATCAGGCAACTTTTGATTGAACAACAACTTCGGTTTCAACAGCAACTACTTCGGGTTGAAAAGAACCGAACTCAACTGGTTCCAGCACCTTAGTAGCCACCACATTTCTGATGCCTATTTTGCGTAAGAAGAATTTCCAAAGATGAAAAAGGTTGTGTTTGGCATAAGCCCCAAACTCAGGATTGCGCATCATAAAACCAGTAATCACATCGCTCAGCATTGATAAAGGTCTAATCAAAAAGTTCGGCATGCGCTGAATATGTTCTGGCATTAATTTCTTTCGGATAAATGCAGGCAGCACAGGCATAATACGAAAGATGACTTCGTACGCTTTATACAAATTCATCAACTTCTCATCCTTAATATTTTCGGTATTGCGGAAAAAATAAAAATCTTCTCCTTCATTTATTTTGCTCGCCTGCGCCTCGGTAATTCTGCCTTTGGCTAAAGCATCATTCATTAATTCAGTAGCCGGTAAATAGCAAGTCCAAAACGTTTGAATTCTTTTGGCTGGATGGTAAGCGTATAAATTTCTTGCATTCTCCTGCGCGCTTATAGGTTCATCGGGCAAGCCAAACATATGGTCTACTTTTACTTTCATGCCGAATTTATTCATAGCATCAATAGCCGCGCTCACATCTTCACTGCGCTCGTAACGCATCAGCGTATCCTTCTTAAAACTTTCGTCCATGCTCTGCACACCCATCTGCACCCACACACAACCCGCATTACTCAGCCACTTCGCAATATCTTCATCCATGTAACGGGGATGTGTGAGAATCTGAAACGGTTTATTGATTTCCTTTTTGTAGAGGTAAAGAAAATCCTGCAACCACTTTTTGCTCGTGGTAAAAACATCATCCTGAAAATCTATTACTTCAATTTTATATCTGCGTTGTGCAATCTTCAGTTCCGCAATCATGTGTTCCGGACTGCGAAGACGAACATACTTGCCGCTTTTTTCTTCGGGCAACTTTGCAAAGAAATTATTAAAACAAAACGTGCAACGGTAAGGGCAACCGCGCGATGCCATAGCTAAATACAAATCACCTAAACGCACGTGCTCTTCCCACAAGGGTTTATCGGCAAAAGGCAACGAATCTAAATCCTGAAGAAACCCTGTTTGTATGCCGCTGATGATAGAGCCGTCTTTTGTTTTGTATCGCGTGTTAGGAATCGGTTTATTAAAAGCAGCATCCGTTGCCGCTTGTATAATTTTCGGAAATGCCACATCGCCTTCGCCTATTACTACATAATCTATCTGCGGGCGTTTCAAAAGTAATTGCGGCACTGCCGAAGCATGCACTCCGCCAAAAACTGTTTTTATATGCGGGTTTATTTCTTTCGCTTTCGCAGCAATTTGTAAAGCCCATTGATAAGTAGAAGTAAGCGGAGAAAAAGCCAGCACATCGGGCTGTTGCTTTTCAATGGCTTTCATTACCTCGGCAGTATCATCAAAGAAAGGCGCAATGCCCGGCATTTCTAAATTAAACCGGTCGTGAAACAGCGAAGCAGAAAACGCCAGGTTCACCTCGTGCCCCTTCGACTTAGCAATAGCCGAAAGCATGCTGATGCCTAACTGTTCAGTACCCAATGCCGCGAAAGTTACTTTAGCCATTTCTCTTACAATAAAATTTACACTTGAAATTCTAAATGAAGGGGTGAATATAATATGTTCCGTTCAGATAATTCAGCAAGCCATAGAGGCGGTCGTTCCATTCGGTGAAAAATTAGTTTTTATTTTCGAAAGTACCGGCAATGTTTCTCTATTTTCAGGATAACGAAAAAAGACCGTTTGATTTCATAAATTCCGCATTAAATTCTTCACCTTATTTTGGGGCTGCTTAACAAACTCTATCAGGTCATTCGCGGTGTTGTTCTTAAAAGTCGAAATTTTCGTACTCTTTTAGGATTCTCCATCAGTGCCGTTTTGTTGTGGCTTACCTTTTATGACAGTGGCTTGAGTATTCGAAATTTAGGATTAAAAGGGGAGCAATGGTTTTATTTCTCCGTTGCCATTCTTTCTTTCGTTTTGGCTACCTGGCTGCAATCTGTTCGGGCAAAACTTATTTGGCTCAACAAAGGGATAAAGCAAAACGAAATTTACACCTATAGCAGTTTGTTAGTTGGTAATTTTTATAACTGTTTACTGCCCGGTAATCTGGGTGAAGGAATCAGGGCATGGCATTTCAGCAGAAAAAACAAGGTTCCCTTTCAAAAATCATTAGCAGCAATTGTAGCAGAAAAATGGATTGACGCACAATTCTTTGTGTTGCTTACCCTTGTTTTATTTATACTGAAACCGTTTGTAAATCATTATGTTTTGTTGACCATTAGTTGCACTACAGCAGTGATACTGGTGCTCTCTTTTATTTATGGGCTTATGCTTTACTCTAAGCGTATTAAAAAAATAATATGGCTGCCCGTTATTTCGCTTAAAAGCCCGGGGAGGTTTCTTTTTAGAATGTATACCTATACCAGTCAGCAAATCACGGGTATTAAAACAAATGGTTGGGTAAGCCATTATGTTCTGCTTTGTATGGCTGTGCTTTTTTTGAATATCTCCCAATTTTTCCTTTTGCTAAAGGCGGTTGGTATTGCCCAACCGGTTGGTGGGTTATATAGTGCGTATATCGTTGCGGTGAGTATGATGGTAATTGTTTTCATTCCATCGGCACCCGGCAATATCGGAGTATTGCATTACGGCATTTACTCGGTTTTAATATTGGCTGCGAGCCAATATGGCGTTGTGCCAACCATTGCTGATTTGCAGAGTTATGCTCTCCTGGGAGTGTATGTACACCTATCGTATTTTATACCGGAAGTTATCATGGGAGGCATCTTTGTTTTGCTGGAAAGAAGATTGTTGTTTGGGTTAAACCGATGAACGATGGATCGCCTATTCGTAAAACAAAATGTAGAGAAAATTTAAAACAGATTTTTACATTTGTTGCTGTTGTGTTTCAAACCAAATTAATTACTGAAATTTTAAAATTTACATCATGACCGATAAACAATTTACCTGGCCGGAGGGTGAAGAAATAGTATACTTAAGACCTCCTAAAGAGGAATATTATGGCAAGCTGCCTAATTTTTATGCGAACGAGTGGTTTCCTGAACTAAACCCGCTGAAAGAAAATTGGGAAGCTATAAGAGATGAGATTTTAGCTTACGAAAAAGAAAGAGGCGCTATAACCGGTATGGATTCCTATTCTCCGGCAGCGGTAAGCGGCAACGATTGGAGCACCATTAATTTAATGAGTTACGGAGTGCTGTTTCACAATAACCGAAAGAAATTCCCCTTGCTTGCCAAACTCACCGACCAAATAGCTAATATCACCACGGTTACCATCAGTGTTTTGTCGCCTCACACTGAAATTAAACCGCATTTTGGTGATACCAACGGGGTTATCAGAGCGCACCTTGGATTAGTTGTTCCTGACCCTTATCCTACCATTGCTATGAAAGTGGGAGATGAAGTAAGAGGTTGGGAAAACGGAGAGTTATTAATGTTTACGATAGTACAGCGACATAGTGTATGGAGCCGTTCTGACAAGAGAAGATACCTGCTAATTGTTGATTTTGTGCCTAAAGTTATTGGTGACCGGCAAAACGAAATTTGCACAAAAACGTTGGGCAGCCAAACCTACATATTTCTCTACAAGAGAATTGGTTTATTCAAACACTTTCCTGAGTTTATGGTTCGCTTTCTTTGCTTTAGTTTCTATATTTTATGGATTTTTCTTTTACCCATTCAACGAAGAATTAAACTGAGCCCTATTTAAGATGGCAGCTAAAACCCGTCAATAAAAAAGCCGAAGCAAATCAATTGCCTCGGCTTTTTTATTTCCTGCGATACTCCTTTACCCGTATTCGAATTCAACGCTTAGTCGTTCTTCGGTTTTTTATAATTCAGTATATCTGCTTTCCATGGAAGAAGGGTATTAATCAACAAAGGTTTTGTGGCTAGTAAAAAGCAAGTGAACAGCATTTTTGAGGAGATAAAGCCTGATTTAAGAGTAGCAAATTTATAAGCCACACCAATACTATCGGTTACGTTTTCTACCTGATGCCATACTAACGAAGGGAAATAAAGCACATCACCGGGATGCAGTAAAATCTCGTGTCTTTTGGCGTGCTTTAGCAAAGGAAACTTAGGGTCATTAAGATTGTAAGGGTCGGCATCGCTGAAAAAATAATTATACCTGCGCGGGCGGGAACCAATGAATATACGATGGTTGGTTGGATAAAAAACCCATCTTTTTATTCCTTCCACCTGTACAAAAATGGTCATGGCATAGCCGTCATGAATTGGAGTCATGGTATTTTTGCCTCCCATGAAAAAGTAGTTCAATTCATTCTGCGCACCTTTCACTCTGAATTTTCTCAACCAGTCATAATCGAAGTCTTCGCGCAAACCTGATTGTTCATCTACCAGGCGCGAAAATTTTAAATACCTTTTTGAACCTTGTTTCATACCTGCTATGTAATCGCGAAATTTTACGACATCATAGGCCTGGTCGCTATCTTTTATCAAGCCCGGATTATTGACAAGCGTTACATCTTCATGACCGTATTTTTCTGCGAAATAATCGAAGGTCCATTTGCCCTGACAAGCCCAATCGGCAGCCGCACCCCGAAACACAATAGGAAAATGGTCGTGTTTAAACGGGTCGGTGTATTCGCCTTTTTTGAGGTCTATGATTTTGAATTCATCGGGCATGGGATTGTTAGTGGCAAATTCGTCTATGGCTTTGTAAAGTTTTTTCTCAGTATTGCCAAACACTTTGCCATACCATTTCTCTCCTAAAAAATGTTCTGCTAAAAAGAGTGCGTTATATGCCCACCAATGACCGGTCTTAATATTATTCGGCTTCATACTTATTTTTTTATTTCCTGTAGTAAAAAGGATTACTTACGCAACGATAATAATAAATTATCAGAATTGTTTCGGAGCAGGAAATAAATATGGTCACTCCAAAGTTTCGCGAAAATGTTTCACCGGTACCTTGTGGAAGAGTATAAATGCAACTACGATAAAGTGAATGTTTTTTTATCTTCGTGTGCTGTTATAAATATGTGTTTATGAAAATTTGCTTAATCAATCCGCCCCGCTTAATGAAACCCATGAGTGCTACCATGAAGCCCTCTCCCTCACTTGGGTTGGCGTTTATTGCAGGCGCGTTGAAACGGGAAGGGCACACCGTTCAGGTGATAGATTCGCTGGCAGAAGCACCCAATCAATATATCGAATTCAAAAATGATATTGTATTAAACGGCATTACCGAAGTTGAAATTGCAAAACTTATTCATCCGGACACCCAGGTGATTGGGTTGAGTTTAATGTTTAGCGGCAACTGGCTTCATAATCGAATTATGATTGATTATCTCGGCAATGCTTTTCCTAACGCTACTATTATTGCGGGTGGCGAACACCTGACTGCGGCTCCTGAAATGTGTATTGAACAAACAGCGCATTTGAAAGTTTGTATAAGAGGTGAAGGCGAAGAAACGGTAGTGGAAGTAGTAAGAGCGATAGAAAGCGGCAGCGACCTTTCAGCCATACAAGGTATTGTTTACCGCAACGAAGAAAATGTGCCTGCGCGCACCGAGGAAAGAAAACGAATTAAAGAAGTAGAGGAAGTGGCTTGGCCCGCATGGGAGTTGTTTCCTTTAGATAAATACAAGAAGCACGGTATTATCTATGGCGTGGACAGAGATGTGTATTCGGTGCCGTTGATGGCTACACGGGGCTGTCCTTATCAATGTACTTTTTGCAGCAGCCCGCAAATGTGGGGCACGCGGTATTTTATGCGCAGCCCGCAGGATGTGGTGAACGAAATGGAATATTTCCACGAAACATTTGATGTGCGCAACTTTGATTTTTATGACCTTACTGCCATTATAAAGAAACCGTGGATTATTGAATTTGCACAGGAAGTCATTAAAAGAAAACTGGAAATTACGTGGCAAATACCTGCCGGTACCCGCTCGGAAGTAATTGACCAGGAAGTGGCGCATTACCTTTATGCTTCGGGATGCCGCAATATTACGTATGCGCCCGAAAGCGGCTCGGTGGAAATTTTGAAACTGATTAAGAAAAAAGTTTCGTTGCCCAAAATGCTTCAGTCTATTTCGTATTCTACCAAGGAGAAAATGAACATTAAGATAAATGTGATTATTGGGTTCCCGGGAGAGAAGCACAAAAATATATGGCAAACCATGTGGTTTTTAGTAAAGGCAAGCTGGTATGGTGTAAACGATATGGCGCCTTCGGTGTTTTCGCCTTACCCGGGCAGTGAGCTTTTTGAAATGCTGCTGAAACAAGGAAAGATTGACATGAATGACGATGCGTATTTTTATCAGATAATTTATGTAGACACGTTTTTTAATAATTTTTTCTACAACACGCACATCAATAAATATATGCTGCGGTTTTATCTGATGAGTTACTTACTCATTTTTTATGCCTCCAATTTTATTTTTCATCCAAGCCGTTTGATTAAAACGGTGAAAAATTTATGGACCAGCCGATACGATTCAAGAGCCGAAATGGCGTTGGGAGAATTGATTAAACGTTCAAAAATAAAAGTGATACAACGCGAAGAAATACCGGCAGAATCATTTGCCTGAAAACTTTCTTTGCCGTTTTTTTAAACATGACTGCTTTACCCATAGAAGAACAACGCTACTTTCTTATTGAAGAGCCCTACACCGGCAAGCATAATTTTTTCTATTCCTCTAAAGACTTCCCTGCCATTCAACATTTGGAAGCTAACTGGCTTACGATTCGCAATGAGGTAATGGGTTTGCTGACCAACGAAGAAGAAATTGATGTAGTGAACCTTAACCCGCCCTATCTTTCTTCGCCCGATGCCTGGAAGAATCTTTACTTTTTAAACTTCGGCTGGCAAAAACATAAGAACTGCGATAGATATCCAAAAACTTTTGCCCTGCTTCAATCTATTCCGAATTTAGTTTTTGGCGGCATTACGGTGTTAGAACCAAAATCGAAAGTGTTGCCGCACAATGGCGAAACCAACACGACTATCCGCTGTCACTTAGGATTAAAAATTCCCGCACCTTATCCTATCTGCGGAGTTCGGGTGGGTACCGAGGAGCAAGGTTGGGAAGAAGGAAAGGTGATGATGTTTAGCGATGCACACTACCACAATGTTTGGAACGACAGTAACGACCGCAGGTTTGTGCTGGTGTTTGATATTGTGCGCCCTGAGTACGCGCACGAAAAAAATTTGGTTTGCGCCAAAGCTTTGGGGGCACTATCGCTCAAGTTTTTTTACGGCAAAAACCCCGGTTTAAAAAAACTGCCTATGCCGCTTATTAAAACGGCTCACTTTTTATTTACCTCTTTTTGGTACCTGTATCTTCCCTTGCAAAACCGCTTCCGTTTGCCCTGATGGCATGAGGCGTGGCTTGTTTCTGAAATAAATTTTTACGACTTAAAAACTAATTTTATCTTCGTCCTCATTATGAAAAAACACATCCTTTTTATGGCTGCAAGCATCCTGATGCTTTCGGCTTTTGCGCAAACAACCGATAAAAAATTATTGACCGGGCATTGGAAATTTTATTATTTCTCTACGTCTGACTATACTATTCATATAGACAGTATGAAACAAAGTGCAGCAGTGCGGGTAAAAGCGGCTATTGCGCTGGCAAAAGACCATTTGCTTTCAGAAAAAGACTCGGCTGAACTGGTTGCAAAAACATACTATCAGGGCAGGCAGATTGATTCCAGCTATATGGAATTTAATAAAGACGGCACGGTGGCTATACAACTTTCGCTACCCGTTGATGAGGGCGATACCGATTTAAAAAAGGGCAGATATAGCTGGACCAGTGACCGGCAGTTTATTGTTTATTTGGGAGAAGATAAATTACTGTTTACTATTCATAAGTTCACCGCTAATGCCTTAGAAATTGTGGCCAACGAAGAACAGGATGCAGCCGCCAGAATTTCCATCAAGCTGAGAAAATAGATTTTCTTTTTTCGGGCAAAAAAAACCTCCGTAGCTATAGATGCTGCGGAGGTTTTTTGTTGGTTATACTTTCGCAATACTAAAGCTGCCTATGACGGTGCCCGGGTTAGTTATGTTAGCAAATATGTTAATGGTTTCGGAAGGGTAAATGCCGGTTTCAACCTTGGTGACGCTTTCGGTAAAAGAAAAAGACAATCGTTCTTTGAGTAAATAGCCATTTAGAAAGGAGCCGGTTTTTTTTATTCCGCTCACCTGTTAATGTATGAATGAAAAATCAGTTCAGTGATATATAAGTGCGCCTTTCTTAAAAGAAACAGGCAGTCGTAAACAAACGAGTGGTCATTTCTTCAAAGAAACACCGAGTCGTAAACTAACGAGCAGTCATTTCTTTAAAGAAGCGGGCAGTCGCACATATACGAGCGGTCATTTCTTTGAAGAAACGCTCACTCGTTTGTGCTGAAAATGAATCAATTAAGTAAAAAAAATGCGTTAGTGGATTTATTTTGTGTGCAAGTAAAACACCGCGGCAAAACAGTTAGGCGGTTTTGTGTTTTGCTGTAGTAAAAAGGGGAGGGTAGTAGAAATTTATGCTTTGCAAAACCTAAACTCCAGCGAAACTCTTGTTTCATCTGTTTTATGGTTTCTGCCATTGCCATGTATAAGGTACGGAGAAAAAATAAGTCCATCGCCTTTTTTTAATACCGGAGTTTCAATGCTGAAATTATTGACTGTGCCTATAGCCGCGGGCACATGATATTTTTTACCCTCTATTTCGGCACCTATTTTTGTTTTTAAAATCTGGTCATCGCTCCATAAATGACTTTTAGGAATCAGTTGCAGGGTATTGCCGTTTTCAAAACCGCAAATAGGCAACCACACGTTCACGGTATCGCGCCAGTAAGGCAGCCAGGCATCGCGGTGAAAAGGATTGTGGTCATTTCTCAGCGGGCGTAAAATGCGGAACCCCACATAATCGCCTTCCTTACCCAGGTGATTTATCTTTTTCACTTTCAACTTCAATTGCAGCAGGTCTTCGGCTTGCTGTAGAATTTCGTAAAAGGCATTGCCCAGCATTTGATATTCCAACCCCCAGGTAGATATTTTATAGTGCGTTTCTTCCTGTTGCAAATATTGATGATAACGGCACAGTTCAAAACCCTTCACCGGTTCCTGATAAATACCAAGTTGCTGTTGAATGTAGCCCGTTATGTATTGTTCTAATGCGGTGAATGTTTCGGGTTTGCGCAGCGTAAACAATCCAAAGCCGTTCGTATTAAGCGAAGGGTCGCTGTTCAGTAAATTGTTGGCAGGCGTTAAGGGAATAATTTCTTTGCCGAATTCTAAATCGCAACGCTTGGAAATTTTTTCGCAGTCTTCATTCAGGTATTTTATTTCCATAGAACCAAAGCAAATAAATTCATTACGAATTAAAAATTTTTATTTCCGGAAAGTTCCCCGGCAGTGCTTCACTAACTGCAGCAGCCGAAGCACCCGCCCATTGTTTTAAGAGCGAACCAAACACCGCGCGGTAATCGTATTGCAAAGCCAGATTATCGTTAGCAGTAATGTTGTCATTAATAACCGGATTGCTGCCCGTAATGCCCGCGTGCACGTTTGCCCCAAAATAGAATAGGGGCTGTGAGGAGCCGTGGTCGGTGCCGTTGCCTGCGTTAGCCATTATTCTTCTGCCAAATTCCGAAAAGGTCATTCCCATTACATCCTGCTCGCGACCTATACGATTCATATCGTCCCAAAAACAAGTGATGCCCTGGCTAAGTTGCGCCATCAAATCGGCATGAGCGCCCTTCGTAGGGTCTTTCTTATCCGCTTGCTCATCGTGATTATCGAACCCCTTCAAATCAACTAAGTAAACCTGCGTTTGCAGTCCGCCTTTTATGAGTTTAGCTACAACCTTCAGTTGGTCGGCTAAAGGATTGGTTCCTTCTTTAGGATACAGTTTTGAATGCTCAACAGAAGTGCCCAACGCCTTTTTTAGAACCGAAGCATACTTATTGGTTTGCAGCAAAATTTCACGAATACTTTTTACTTCCTGCCCCGCAAAGCTATCGGTTTCTCCTGCATCCGTATCTACATCGGGTGCTTCAAAAGGAGTGGAAGGGTCAATCACAATACTCATATCCATACTGGTGCCCTGAAAAAGATAGGTGCCGGTGTCGCCAATTTTAATAGCAGGCGGGTCGGTGTGGGCAGCATTTGGAAAACCTTTTGGGTAACCGTTGAAAATAGTTTCGAGATAGCGCGCCATCCAGCCGGTGTAAAGCACTTTGGAAGATTCTGAACCCGTAAGCCATATATCGGAAGAACGAAAATGCGAATAGCTGGGGTTTTCGTAACCCACACCCTGCACAAAACCCGCCAGCTTATTATCGAACATATCTTTTATACCACCTAAGCCGGGGTGCAAACCCACATTCGAAAAACCGTTGAGCGGCAAAATTTTATTTTCGGGTATAAGCAGATTAGGCCGCGCCTTCAACAGGTTTTTGTATTGGTCTAATGGAATGAGGGTGTTCAATCCATCGTTACCACCCACTAATTGAATAAGCACCAGCACACGGTTTTTTCTGCCGCCAGCCAGGTGGTTACAGGCAGTAAGGGCATTGAGGGCATAAGGCAATAAAGCCGTAAGCGCTGCATTTTTAATGAAGGTTTTTCTTTTCATAGCTACATCATTTGATATTCGGGCATATTCATAATGCCGCCAAAAAATAATCTTAACCGGTTCGAAACATCTTCTTTTACTGAAGCATCGTTTGGTGTGGCTGAAAGTTTACTCCACAAATCACTCCAATCTTTTTCGCTTTTCAAATTTTTCAACAGGATTGCTTTCAATTTATTTTTGGCGTGGTCACTTATCTTCACCGCACACAACACAGTTAAACTTTCGTCCACCAATTTATTTACATCACCTCCATTTTTAAAAGCCAAAGCAAACCGCAGGTAATCAAATTTTATTTTCGGTCCGTTGCAGTTAGTGCCCTCGGCTAAGTACAAGCTTTCGGCAATTTTCATTCTAAAACCCAAGGTGTACGAATTAATCCACCACTGATGGTACTTAGGCGCCTGATAATAGGCCAGCCAGCCCGCAACCGAAGGCGGGTCACCAATACTCATACTCAAGCCACCTATATTAAAATAGTAATGCGCCCAGCACAGGTGAGTTTCGATAGTGCTTTCAGGAAAAACAATAGCAAACTGTTTGGTAGCCCCCACAAAAAACTCCACGGGGTTTTTGACAATACACCCCCGGAAAGCCGCATCAAAAAAATGTTCACTCCCCAACAGCGCGCGAAGTACAGGAGCAATTTCAAAATGATGCTGAATAAAAATTTGCGCTAAGGGTTGAATAATTTTTTGTTCCACCTGTTCATCTATACGCGCGGTAACAAACCAACGGTATAAATTACGGCACACAAACTCAGCAGTTTCCTTTCGCTTAAAAATCATATCGAGCAGCGCATCAATTTCTTTAGCGCCATCGGCTCCGCTTCTGCCCTTTATAATTTCATTATTAAAGTAGGGCGAAAATTGTTTGTCGGCAGTGTCGTGCAGTTCGGGGTAAAATTTTTCAGTAATACTTTCGCGGTCATCTTTCCAACCGCTGAGCACCCGCGCTGCTGCTTTCACATCGGCTTCGGTATAATGCACATCGGGCGCTTTACCCAATGTAAAAAGCTCCATCAACTCGCGGCTGAAATTTTCATTGGGGGCCCCCTTGCTGTTGTTGTTGCCGTTGAGATATACCAGCATAGCCACGTTCGTAGCCCCCTCGCGCACCAGTTGCTTAAAGTTGCCCAGGGCATGAGCGCGCAGCATAGTTACATAGCGGTACCCATAGCGGCTATCCTTCACAATCTCCAGTTGAGTTACATAGTGATTGTGCCAGAACAGCGTCATCTTTTCGCTCAGCGAATAATCGCGGTTGATGATTTGCCCCATCCACCACGCTTTCAAATAAGTTCTTCTGCGCTTGTCCATGTCCTCATTTTCGTAAGGCGCGTTCACCCAGCTAGAGCCATCGGGCACCAGCGCATCCTGTATGTCGGGGTCGTCTTGCAGCGGTGCTGGCGCAGCAGGCGATTGTTTGAGCAGAATATCTAAACACTGCTCTACTGTTTTATTTTTGAAATAAGTAAGCTCCCGATGCCCTGCGCCAAACAAAGTACGCCTGAGCAAATGCAGTAAATCTTCCTGCTTTAGCACACCGCTTACCGGTGCCAGACTGTACGATAAAACTGCCGACATGCTTTACACTTTAGCTTGAATGCAAATAAAATTCAAAATCATTTACTACATCATTTGATACTCGGGCATATTAATCACCCGTTTGAAAAACAAGCGCAACCGCTCTTCCACTAACCCTGTATTCGCTGTATCACCGGAATCAATGCTGTAACGTGTCCAAGCTTCTTTCCAATCTTTTCGCTGCTCTACACCATTGTTCAACACCTCCATAAGTTTTTCTTTTTCCGCAGCACTCACTTTTGCAGCACACAAAAACTGCACGGCATCGGTGGTTAATTTATCGGCATCAGCAGGTTCATCAAACTGTTTTACAAAAGGCAGAAAATTAAAGTTAAACGAACTTCCGTTAAAGAACAGTCCTTCTTTGGTGCACAGGTCATTTAAAACTTTCGCCCTCAAACTTAAAGTAGAAGAATTAATCCACCACTGGTGAAACTTAGGCGGCTGATAATAAGCAGGCCATCCCGCCACCGAAGGCGGATTACCAATATCCATAGACATGAAACCTAAGTACACGTAAAAGTCAATCCATATTTCATGATTGCCCGCCAGCTTAGAAGCAAACAGAATATCAAACTGCTGCATGCTCCCTAAAAAATACTCTACAGGATTCTTGACAATGCATCCGGTAAAAGCCGCGTCAAAAAAATGTTCGCTGCCCAAAAGCGCGCGCAACACAGGTGCAATTTCAAAGTGATGGTCAATAAAAATCTGCGCTAAGGGTTCAATAATATTGCGTTCGGCTTGTTCATCAATATGCGCCATTACAAACCACCGATATAAATTGCGACACACAAACTTTGCTGTTTCTCTACGCTTAAAAATCATCTCCACCAGCGCATCTATTTCCTGCACCCCATCCACTCCGTTTCTACCCTTAATTACTTCCTCTTCAAAATACGAAGAGAATTTTTTATCACCGCTGTCATGCAGTTCGGGATAAAACTTAGCAGTAATACTTTCTTTGTCGTCCTTCCATCCGCTAAGCACTCGTGCGGCTGCCTGCACATCTTCTTCAGTATAATGCGGACCTCCTTCTTTACCAATAGTAAAAAGCTCCATCAACTCGCGGCTGAAATTTTCGTTAGGCGCTGCTTTGCTGTTGTTATTTCCATTGAGATAAACCAGCATAGCCACATTGGTGGTACCTTCTCTCACCAGCTGTTTAAAATTTCCGAGTGCATGATTGCGCAGCATAGCCACATAGCGATATGAATAGCGGCTGTCTTTCACAATATCCATTTCGGTTACAAAATGATTGTGCCAGAACAAAGTCATCTTTTCAGTAAGCGACAAATCGCGGTTTACAATGTGCTCCACCCACCACATTTTCAGCATCAGTCTTCTGCGGGTATCTATCTGTGGGTTTTCAAAAGGCGTATTAACCCATGTAGTTCCCTCCGGCACCAATGCATCTTTCAATTCGTTATCACCCTGAATAACCGGTGGTGACAGTGCCGATTGCTTAAGTAAAATATCCAGGCACTGTTCCAGCGTTTTACCTTTAAATGAATTAAACTCTTTAAACCCTACACCAAACAGGGAGCGCCTGAGCAAATGCAGGAGCTGCTCTTTGCCGAAATCTTTTTTGTAAGCCGAAAGAGAATAGGATAAAATAGCTGACACGTTTGGGAATATTAAATGGAACTGAATGCATTAATCACGTTCATCAAAAATATTTTGTTGAAAGGAATTGTCATCTTTTCCGAGAAAGAATTTTTACAAATAAATCTATCCCTTTCCGGTTCCAGTGTGAATCATGATACAAGATAAATTTGTCGCGATGGTCACGCGGTATTGAATCATATAATTCATAGCCATCAAAAAAACCGCAATGATATTGTTCGGTTAATTGTTTCAAATGACGATTGTAGAGATTGTTGTGATAGTATAAAGAATCCTGTTTCACGATGTTGTAAGAAGGAATAGAAATGAGATATATCTTTTTGTTGTGGTCGCGGCAATAGTTTAAAATATCGATTGTCTTTTGCATTTTTTCTTTGCCGAATAATTTGGTGTAATCTACTTCTGCTTTATAGGAACCATTGAGAACATTTGCATCCAGGTCTTTACTCGCATATTTTTTTTGGAAGGAATTGTATTTCCGAATAAATTGAAACGCATCGCTTAAATATTTCGAGAAATACCATTTGGGAGGAAATAACTTAAAACAGAAATCTTGCTTTTCGGGTGAAATTAGTTTTGCTCTGTACCCTTCAATTCTGTCCGCACTATAAATAGAAGATTCATAAAATAACTGTTCCTTGTATTCTTCTTCAAAACGATTGAAAGTTTCAGGCAGGGTAGGAAAAAAATTTAATCCGGAGTAATCAACGAAGGAATGTTTAATAATAAAATCGCGTGTAAGGTCGTAAGAAGTAGAGCGTAAATCGCCAAACACCGCCAAAACTACTCCGTCAAACTCATATTGCGGAACCACTTCTTTGAAAAAAATCGAATGCCAGTTGCTTATTCCTGCTCCTTCCAAACCGAAATTATAAAACTCTATAGAATCCCTGTTAAGTCCTTTTTGAAATAAATCAACCCAGGTGGTATCGGTAATTTCTCCGGCTGTATAAGAATCTCCAAAAACCATCCAGCGTTGACAGCCCGTTTTTTTCTTGTAGCTGTAATCATAAATTGAACAATACCCGTTGTTGTTTACCGGCATGGCGTGGTCATATACAATTCGACCATCGTGTATATTCGTCAGATGAGGAAGGTGACCGCTATATTTATAACCGGAGGTGCTGTCAAAGTGAGCGTATGGTTTATCAGAGGCTCCGAAATTTTTTAAAAGGGAGTTAAAGTCAGGTCTTAAAACTCCGGCACAAATGAGTACGTAAGTAAGCAACTCTAAAAAAAGATAAAGTGTAAGAATGCTCAGCGGCACTAACTGCCAATTTGCAATCCTACCTTTCCGTAAAATATTTTCATTTCTGCTATTCTTCATCACATGGTTTATATCATATATTTACTTCTCTTCTTTTTTGCTGTGGAGTATTTTTATGAAATGCGGAAGCAAAATCATCGCCTTGTTTTTTTCTCCTTCAGCATTGAGATGGCAATCGTCAATCCAGTAAGCCGTATCTTTAATAGAATCGCATGAAAAGGGAACAAAAATACCGCCCGCTTTTTCACACAACCCTTTCGACAAGTTATAATTGACCACTGTCATATCGCGGTATTTCTTGTTCGCTTGAACAAAATCAGAATTCCTGTTAGTCACACCGGGTAATACCATTAAGCGTGAACTATCGCTAGCGACTTGAGCGTATAAACTTTTTTCGTTTCGATAATAGGGATAGTATTCATATTGTTTATTCGCAATCACACTATCAATACAAATAGTTGTCCAGTGAGTAATCGTAAAACTCGACTGGTTTTGAAAGCCGGTTGTGTTATTGGCAAAGTCACTATAGAACAATCGAATGGAAAGAAAACTGATGAAGTAAGATTTCAATAGCCAGCGAGCCGGCTGCCGCAGTAGCTCTAAATGAAAGTTGAGTCGTCTGTAGTGAGAATAATCTAATTGAAAACTTGTGTCATTCTGGCTAATCAAAAAGGCATCGTTAACACCGCTGTGAACCAGTACTACATCTGCTTTGTAGTATCTGTATTTAAACAGGTATTGTGCCACCTCATCAGCCGAATTACCGGCTTCCAATCCGGCATTGATTACTTCGGCACCGCTATATTTTTTTGAGATTACACTATCATTCTTAATGAAGTTGTTCAGCAGGATTTCTAACTGAGCGGGATAAGTTTCGGAAGGCAGGTTCACACCAAAGCCATAAGTAGTAGAGCCGCCTACACAAAGCACTCTGAATTTATTGTTTCTTTCCAACGGCACCCTATTGCCTCTGTAGCCGTCTTTGTTATGTTGCTCCACGTCAAACTTTCTGTATTCGGGATAAGGAATATAGCCAAGGTAAGGAACCGTAAGGTAGCGGGGCAGAAATTCCGAGTCCTTATTTCCGGTGAGCATAGCACGAATACGGAAATAATTATTGTTCGATAAAAAATCGAACGATTGACTACTGAACCACATACCCAAGTAACCTATTATTTCAAAACCAATACAAACGATTAAAAGCAGAATAAGCCGAAAAGTATAGGTCTTCAATTTCTCTTGCAGCATTGCATTAACCGTCCGGTGTTTTATGAAATGAATTAATTCTTCTGTGCCCGTTGATGCATAACCTTGACTAAAAAGGGAAATAAAATTTCCGCTTTATTTTTTTCTCCGTTTGCGTTTACATGACAATCATCTAACCAACTCGAAGCATCTTTAATAGAATCAAATTCAAACGGAACGTAAGTGCCGCCAATTTGTGCACACAATTTTTTTGACATGGCAGCATGTAACGAACACAAGTCTTTGTAAGATTTACTTTTTACAAATTTTGTATTCAACGCATTTGGAAACACGATTAGTACGGAACTATCGCTTGTAATTTCTGAATACAAACTCTTTGTGTTTTCATAAAATGGATACTGTTCATATTGCTGCTTACCAATTATACTATCCATATTCACATTCGACCATTTACAAAAGGTTTGTTCTCCGGGATGTTGATATAAATCACCGATGTTATCTGCAAAACTCTGATAGAACAAACGAATGGTAAAAAAACTTATGAGGTATGATTTCATGAGCCAGCGAGCAGGTTGAGGCAAGGGCTCTGCATGAAAATTAATTCTTCGGTAGTGTGTGTAATCCAACTGAAAATCGGGTTTTGCATCGCGCACTAATAAGGCATCGTTTACACCACTGTGTATGATAACCGCATCTGCCCGGTAGTAGCGGTACTTAAATAAATACTGCTGTAATTCTTCAGCTGAATTACCTCCTTCTAATCCCGCATTGATAACTTCGGCACCGTGATATTTTTTATAAAGAATGCTATCACTCAGAATATAATTATTTACTAAAATTTCTAATTGCGCGGGAAATGCTTGGATTGGAGAATCCACTCCAAAACCATATGTAATGGAGCCGCCCAAACAAAGTATTCTGAATTTATCTGTTTTTTCGAGAGGCACTTTATTTCCGCGGTATCCATCTTCATTGTGTTGTACTACTTCATGTTTTTTATAGCCGGGGTATGGAATATATCCGAGGTAAGGAAGAGAAAGATAGCGCGGAAAATATTCAGGGTCTTTATTTCCAAGCAGCATTGCCCGAATGTTGAAATAGTTTTTGGTGGATAGAAAATCGAGCGAGCAGCTATTAAGCCACATACCGGTATAGCCGATAATTTCGCATATTACGATTACAATGACCAAAAGTATTCCGCGAAAGAGCCATTGCTTTACATTCGATTTACACATACATCATATCAACGGGTAAAGAATTTTATCCTGCTCATTCATATCGAATTCTTTGGAACTAAAACTAACGAGTACCGCAAAGTCGGAACTGCTTTTAATGCAGTGCGCAATTTTTTCACCGATACAAATTCTGAAGAATTCATTTTTATCCGCGGTAAAATCCTTCTGTATTCTTTCTTTGGTAAGCACATCTTCAAAAATCATTTCTACACTTCCTGAAATCAAACAGAATATTTCGCTGGAATGGTTGTGATAATGATTTCCGCGAATAATATTTTTCCCATTAAACGTGAGCAGATAAACCTGACCGAAGGCGAGTGCTTCTTCCTGCAGAAGTTGTTGTGTTACAAACTGAATTAAATCACCCCTTTCATCGTGATAAGCCGGACATTTTTCAATCTTAATATTCACTTCAAATTTTTCCTGCAATATAAAGAAATAGTTCTTTGAAGGTGTTGATTGCCACTCTCAAATTACCGCCCGACCCGAAACCGAATTCGCGTTCCTGATGCAACACTTCCATTTCTGTAATTCTGAAATTGGCTTTGGATGTTCGAATAAAAAACTCGGCATGAACGAAAGCACTGTTTCCCTTGAGTTTAATGGTCTCGAAAATTTTTGAGCGATAAAAAACAATACTGTTTACATCCTTTACTTTATAGCCGGATAAAAAAGAAACCACGCTGTTATAAAACAAGGAATACAATTTTCTGTTAGCAGTATCTTTTCGTTCTTTTCTAAAACCAAGAATGTAATCGTAGTTATCTTTTATGTCCAAAAACTTAAGGAGATTGGAAACAGGAAACTGATTATCTCCCGGTAAAAATAGAACCCATTCAGTTTTTGGCAGCATGAATACCTTTTTAAGTGTCTCCCCAAACCCAAGATTTTTTTCATGGTTTACAATTTTGATATTGCCGTACTTACTTGCCAAATCATGAGCCACCTTCAAGGTGTCATCATGACTGCCATCATTTATTATCAGCATTTCAAAATTCAAGTTGAGTTGCTTACATAGATTTTGAGACTCTTCTACTAACTTAACCAACGACTGACTGTCGTTATACGCAGGAATACTAATGGTGAGCGATTGAATGGTCAGATTGTCTTTCATTGAACTTGTAACTCCTTAAACAGAATGTTTTCGGGTTGTGCAGATTATTGAAATAAACTTTCTCTTATTTTTCGGGCGAAGTTGAAGAGTGAATGTTTTTCGGGAATTACAACTTCATTATCGGCTTCTATAAATCCACCTCTCTTTCTTTTTTCGTCATTGATAAGTTGTTTAATTTTTTGACGGCTCACTACAGGAACAGGATATTCAAATTCCTCCACCACATTACCAAACAGTGGTCGCTCGCCTAAATTATAATAGCGTTGAAAAAAATCATCCGGCATTTCAAACTTCTCTACTCTATCACTTTTTTCATTTACGTTTTTATGATAGAAAATCAAATCAGCCTCTTTAGGAACCAATCCATAAGCAATCGCTAGTCGTTCGCGGTTGGTGTGGTTAGGAGAAGAGCCGTGTATGACCGCATGGTTCAGAATAAATGCCTGTCCGGCTCTCATAGGCACGGTAATCATGTTTTCCCAAAGAAGCGATTCATTGCCGCGATAACTCACCGGTATGTTGTTACTTCTGTAATCATTAAAAAACAAATGGCTACCGGGTATAACTCTTAATGCACCGTTCTCTTCCGTGGTATCAAGCGTGGGAACCCAAACCGTGGCAGAATAATATTTTGATTCATCGGTAACTGTCCAATCCTGATGAACACCTACTTTGCCATCATCGCCTGTTGCTTTGCACAAAAATGTGCTACCTAAGATTTTATAATCCTGAAATTTTTTGTTGACAACGTTTTGGAAAATTTTTTCGGTATGAACAAAAATATCCTGCTTGTATTTTTCATCGGCACTAAAGGCAGCGGAGTAAAACCCTTTAGGTAAGTCGTCATGAAATTCGTAAAACTTCTCGGCAATAATTTTGGCCTCTTCGGGGCTTATAAAGTCAATAAGAACATAGCCATCCCG
>CANJRM010000006.1 GCA_947476645.1 Bacteroidota bacterium | reverse complement strand
GTCTCAGGTCATTCGGAGGCTGCGCCAGGTTCACCTGTAAGCTTCTCAGGTGAACCTGAGAGCGGCTTGGGTTAACCCGAAAGCTTCGCGGGTGAACCTGTTAGCTACTCAGGTGAACAGAACACATTTTTTAAAGAACAACCGCCCGAAGGCATTGCAAATGTATGGTCTATTGAAACACCTTAGTTATCTAATTAGATAATTGAGTAATTGTATTAGGCGACAAATTGGCTTTATGAAAAAAAAGAAACGAAACCAGCAGCCAATTATGCCTGAAGACAAGGCACTTTTGAAAAACATCTTTGCTCTGCTTTTAGCAGAAATGCAGGAAACACCCGAGGGGCTCAAAACCTTTGCAGGCGATTGGGATTTAGAACACTCAAACCTTTGCCGCCTAACACGCGAAAACCCTAACTCGCGCATTATTACTATTAAGCAGCTGTGCGAAAAGCGAGGTCAAAAATTTTGGGAAGTAATTAAACAAGCACAGGAAATGCTGGATGAACAAGACAAGAACGCCAAGCAGGTTTTGGAGGAAGGGAAAGAAGGTTAGATTTGGGGGAGAGTGTTGGTGAAGTCTGCAGAAGTTTCGACCTTGTTTGTGTTTAGAATCGGCTCCACGCTGCGCCACCAACAAGAAAAACATACCTTTCGTGTGCTTGCTTTTTAATACATTTGAAAAACAAACTTCGCTTAATTGATTATTATGAAAAAGCTAATTCTGTTTTTTACCCTGCTTGTATTACTGGGTGCATGGGGTTGTAAAAAAGAAACCACTGCACCTATAGTGCCCCCGGTAACCGAAGCACCTGCGCCTAAAGTAAAAACCATCGTGCACAATTTGGGTATTATAGGCTATATCGATACTTTTCGTTACGATGCTACAGGCAGGCTTATTTCCAGAACTACTTCCGATGGGTATACACATAGCATTAGCTACACTAGTGGAATGGCAATTGACAGTTATTATAGTTCTTCTGGTTTTGTACTTGGCACCGAAACTTATTTTTTAAATGCCGACCAGCGGGCAGATAGTCTAAAGAAGATTTATCTGGGCGCAACTACTTATGTCAAATACACCTACGATTCAGAAGGTCACCTAACCGTTCAAAAAAGTTTGGATGACACCCATGCTGTTACTTTTATTGATAATTTTATATGGGAAAACGATAACAATACCGAAGTCTACAGAACATCATCAACCAGTCAGTTTATCAGCCATACCGTTAACTATTATGACGATACCCATAAAAACACCATAGGTAATCAAAATACAGGTAGGAATTTTTTTGGCGTTGATTCTAAAAACTCTGTGGTTAGCCAGTATTATACTAGCTCATCTTCCACACTCAGTATTTATAACTTTGTGAATACCTACGATGCTCAGGAAAGAATGGCTCAGTTTATTATCTACAACAATTCTGGCAGCATGAATTCGAGCGGTGTTTATACGTATTACTAAGTATAAAGGCTTGCAGCGGTATAACCAACAAGGGGCTTTCTATCGTTCCTAAAAATTTAAATCTTTCGGTTCGTCTTTGAGTTCTCTGCCGCGCAGTATATGGGCTTTACTGCGCTCGGCAAACTGGCGGTAAGTGGCAGCCTGTTTATGGTCGTAAGGGTGTTCAATTCCGGTTTCCATACGAAAGATGTATTCGTCATATACTATAGGTATAAGGCGTTTAAGTTTATGGTGCTCCCAGTTTTTGGCTGTTTGTATAAGCGCCTCTTTCCAGTCGGTAATGCCTTCGGCTATCGGAAATGCCTCGTGGCAATCGCGCAGTTCGTGCCAGGCCTCTTTAACCCAGTACATGGTTTCTTCTTCTTCCTTATCCCACCACACGCGCTGGTTCACCTCATAAGCTTTAAGTATTTCGTTTACCTGCGCGGGGTCTTCGTATTCTTCTATAAAAGGAAGAAGTTTGTCTTTGCCAAACAGGTTTAAAAACTTTCGCGTATCGGGCGGATTGGTTTTAAATTTTTCGCGGTTTGCTGCCTGCTCTTCATCAATAGCCGGTCGGGAGTAAATACGTTCTTTAGGTCCGCGCACATCAGGCAAAAGCCGGTAATTGCCCGCGCCTCTGCGCTCTTCCCAAAACGAATACCAGGGAGGCATTAATCTCCCCTCCTCTTCATCCTCATCATCTTCGTCACTATAAAAGTCATCATCGTTATCGAGTTCCTCATCGTCCTCGTCTTCGCCATCCTCATCCTCATCTTCTTCGGGTTCATTAGCCATACGGGTCACTGTAACCTTGTCGGTGCAATAGGTATCGTAATCCTGCCAATGCCCTATAAAAGGAAGGTTCTCGCCAAAGTAAACATCGAGAAACTCGATATACAGTTCCACATCTTCGGGCGTAATGGGGTCAATAAAAGGGCAGTTGAGTACATTTTGTTCCCAATATGCAAAATCGGAAACCACTTCAATAGCGGGGTGAGTAAACTGTTCAGCACGCCACTCGCATTGTTTATCAAACAATTTTTTCTGCTGAATATTAGCCAGGCATTCCTCGGCAATGTTTTTGTCTTCAAGTTTGCCATGGTCGTCCCAGTATTCATCATGTTCTTTCTTAACCAGCCAGCCGGCTTTTTGCCAGGCGTATGATTCGAGTGAGCGTAGAATAGTTTCCTGGTTGAACTGCTCGAGATAATTTTTTGCCTTTTCGTTAGTGCGCAGGTATTCTAAGGTAGCTTTAAAAATTTCTTCCTTTCGCTTGGCGGTATCAAACTCAAAGTGGATGATATTATCCCAGGGCTTTTTCGGTTCTTCGGCATTTTGGTCTTCCATACGTTTCAAATAATTATTAGCAATAAAAGTATACTACCGAAACGTTATTCGCAAAGAAATGTTGTGGAAATTTTAATGGCTGCAAACCCACGTCAGCACATGCCCTTCAAAAAACTCGTAGCACAGTTTTAAGTTTTTAAGCGGCTGTTCAATGCCCGCAATTTCGGCTTTTAGTTCTCCGTTTGGTTTTAATTCGAAAGGCTCAATAAGCAATTGCGTGGCAAATTCTATTTCGCCTTTGCCGTGCAGTTTATACAAAGCTTCCTTGGCACTCCAATACAAAATCAGTTTGCCGATTCTTTCATCGGCAGCAATCGCATTGATTTCATCATCGCGCAAAAACTTGTGCGCTATGCGCTCCACCTTGGGGTTTATGTTTTCTAAATCAATACCCACTGCTTTGTTCCTGCTGAACATAACAGCGGCAAACTGCTGCGTATGCGAAATAGAAACATAAGCGTCAGAATTTTTCAGTACGGGTTTCCCATTCACATCTTTTTCAATGGTTGAATTGCCTCCAAGCAGTTCGTTTACGAGATAACGAGAAGCATACCATTGCAGTCGTTTGTTTTCGTTTTTAATATCGGGTTGCGCATGAAACTTTTGTTCAAAGAAAGAGAGTTCTTCTTCAATGCGCCAAAGGGCTATTTCAAAATCGGGAGCAGAAATTTTCTTGTATAAAGGCATTACCCTTCAAGGTTCAGCGTAAAAGTAAACGTGCGCGAATACATGCGCTCGATAGTGCGCGAATTAATTAAGCCTGGTGTAGGTGAATGAACATTAATAAGCCCGTGGCTCATTTTAATCTCAGGGCTCAAAATGAAATAAGGGAAGTAAATCATAAACCCGAAACCGTATTCAGCCGCTATGTCGTGCTTGTTCAGTTTAATAATATCATCGGCTTTGCGCGCTTTTACATTGGAAGCCAAATCGAAATCGTAACGCGCCCCTGCAATTACATACACACGAAAATCTTTGATGGGCTCCGACTTGAAACGAATCAGCAAAGGGAAATCGAGATAGATAGACGAGATGCTTTTCTTTACAATGTTGTGGTCAAGGTCTTCGTACTGAATGTTTTTATCACTGAAAGAAAGCGTGGGAATAAAACGCAAATCGAAATACTTATGAAACTGATAGTTGCATATAATACCGAGATTAAACCCCGGACCTAACTTAGGCACCACTGAACGAACCGAATCGTTTTGTGGAACACGTGCGGTGTGATACACTTTAAAATCAGCCATGTTTACACCAAGCGCAATACCAAAATACACATCCTTCTTACCCAACTCATGCACATTGAACTGCGCGTTTGCTGCGAAAACAAAAACCAGTAAGAGGATTGTAAATTGTATTTTCTTCATGGTCTATGGTCAATCGTCAATGGTCAATTGGTTTTATTTCTCCATTTTATAAAACGCACAAGCACCAAACGTAAGCGGCTGCCATTCTATATTTCGAAAGCCAATGTTCTCTAAAATTCTCACGAACTCCAAACCTTCGGGAAACACGCGAACGCTTTCGGGCAAATAATTATACGCTCTGGCATCTTTCGAAAACAATCTGCCAATCAGCGGAACTATTTTGCCGAAGTATAAACCGTGAAGTGCGCGAATTATTGTGTTGCGCGGCATACTCGCTTCTAAAATGGCAATCTTACCACCGCTACGTGTTACGCGAAACATTTCTTTTAAGCCCGCCTCCAGGTTTTCAAAATTGCGCACACCAAAACCAACGGTAATGGCATCAAATGAATTATCGGCAAAAGGCATTTTTTCTGAATCGCCTTTTATAAACTCCACTATATGTTCAACGTTGAGGTCCTTTGCCTTTTGTCTTCCGTAATTCATCATGCCTTCGCTCAAATCAAATCCAACCACTTTATCAGGGCTAAGCGTCAATGCTTCAAAGGCAAAATCTCCGGTGCCGCTGGCTACATCTAAAATTCTTTTGGGTTGAACAGTGCCGATAAACTTCACCGCTTTTTTGCGCCAAACAATATCAATACCGAGCGTTAAAAGATGATTCAGAAAATCGTAACGGTGAGCAATGTTGTCAAACATTTCTTCCACCTGCGCTTTCTTGCTTCGTGTATCGTTGTATGGAGTAACTGCGTTGCTCATAAAAGCGCGCAAATGTAATCGGATAAAATTCCCGAATTGTTATTCGCTATCATTGCGGCATGCAAATAAAATCAGCCGAGTATAAAGCGAGTTATGTAGATGTGGCAAAATGCCCGAAGGGCGAAGTGCCGGAGTTTGCATTCATAGGCAGGTCGAACGTGGGCAAGAGTTCACTTATCAATTATTTGTGTGGCAGAAAAAAACTTTCGAAGGTGTCGAACACCCCAGGCAAAACTCAAACGCTTAACTTCTTCGACATTAATGAAACACTTCAGTTTGTCGATTTGCCTGGTTACAGCTTTGCACGTGTTTCCATTGAAATGCGTAACAAGTGGGATAATATGATTCGCAATTACATTCTTCACCGCGAGCAATTGATGTATGTGTTTCAGTTAATAGATGCGCGCATACCGCCACAAAAAGTTGATTTGGAATTCATCGGCTGGATGGGAAAAAACCACGTGCCCCTCGTTGTCATTTTTACCAAAGCCGATAAAGCTGGAGGGAAAGACACCCTGCAAAATATTCAGTCGTTTAAAAACGAATTGCTGAAAGAATGGGCTGAACTGCCGGTTACCTTTATTACTTCAGCCGAAAAAAAACACGGCAAAGAAGCCGTGTTGGAATTTATAGAAAAAGAAGCGCGCTCTTATTACAAGCAGAAAAAGAAGCAGCTTGAAGAGGAGAAAGAAAACGCTTCCTAAACTTGTTCCCGCCTGAATGACGAAGTCGGGCAGGACAGGGTTTCTATCAAACTTTTCTTAGTGTGCTTAATGTCCTTAGTGGTTAGTTTAATAACCCAGAATCTTCATCATACTATCCGAAGTTTGTTCTTCGGCAAAAACCTTGTAGGTAAATTCTCCTCTTTTCTTTTCATCAATTAAAATATGTGGGGGCGATGGAAGCAGACAATGTTTTATTCCGCCATAACCACTCAAAGTATCCTGATAAGCACCCGTGTTGAAGAAGCCGATAAAAAGTTTTTCTCCCTGTTTAATTTTAGGAAGATAAACCTGATTGATGTGTGCATCGCTATTGTAGTAATCGCCTACATCGCAGGTAATGCCACCTAAGTTCACATGCTTGTAATCATCGTCCCACTTGTTGATGGGTAGCATGATGAAACGTTGCGATAAGCCCCAGATATCAGGCAGATTATTCATCAACGAGCCATCGAGCATATACCAGGTTTCGCGGTCATTTTGATTCTTTACTCCGAGCACGCTAAAAATAACGCAACCGCTTTCGCCAACGGTGTAACTCCCGAATTCGGTAAAAATATCGGGCTCATCAACACCTTCATTATTGCAGGTTATTTTAATCTGCGAAACAATTTCGTTTATCATGTATTCGTAATCGAAATCGGCAGCAAGTGAATGTTTGATAGGCATTCCTCCACCAAGGTTGATGGTATTCAACTCGGGGCAAATCTTTTTCAAATCGCAATACACACCCAGTGCTTTGTGAAACTCCGTCCAGTAATAGTTCACGTCTTTTATTCCCGTGTCAATAAAAAAGTGAAGCATCTTCAATTTGAAATTCGGATTGTCCTGAATTTTCTGCTGATAGAAAGGAACAATATCGTTGTAACGAACGCCCAAACGCGAAGTATAAAACTCATACTTCGGTTCTTCTTCAGCCGCAATGCGAATACCAATGTTCATGGGTTCGCTTGGTGTGCCGTATCTCTCCAACTCATCCAAATTATCTAAAACGGGAATTATGTTTTTATAGCCATTGCTGTAAGCCTCCAGAATTTTATCAATGTAATGCTGCGGTTTAAATCCGTTGCAAACGATGTAAGCTTCCTTCTTGATTTTCTTTTTCTCTTCTAATCTTTTCAAAATTTCAAAATCAAAAGCAGAAGAAGTTTCAAGATTCACTTTGTTTTTCAATGCTTCTTCCACCACAAAAGAAAAATGCGAACTCTTGGTGCAGTAGCAGTAATGATAATCGCCACGGTAATCGTTGTTGGCAATAGATGAATTAAACAGTCGTCTTGCTTTTTGAATCTGCTGCGTAATCTTTGGGAGATAAGTCAGGCGCAACGGAGTGCCGTATTGCGCAATAATATCCATCAGCGGAAGGTCGTTCCAGTAAAGCAAATTTTTCTCTTCCTTAAAATCGCGCTGAGGAAAATCAAAAGTTTGGGTAATGAGGTCGCGGTATTTCTGTCGTTTGTGCATGGCTAAAAAAATAGAGCACGAAGATAAAAGAAGAAGTGGTTTTGCTTCTTACAATTTGTTGCAGGCGTTAGGTTTCATTTCCCTAATCCACTGCTCAATCAAATTCACTCCTTCTGTATGCAATTGCGAACGACCAACCTCTGGCATACGAATACCCGGGTCATCGCTTACCATGCGAAAGAATAGGATAGATTTTTGAGGCTCTGAAGGAACAATGTCGTAAAACAAATTGCCCGTAGCTTTACCCGCAGCAACAGGCGTTTTACAAAAGCCAAGATTTTCGAGGTTGCTGTTTTCTAAATTCAAGTACAAACCAGAAGTATAAGCTGGCCCATTCGGATTGTGGCAATGTCCGCAGTTCATTTCAAGGTAAGCGCGCGAACGTTCATTCACCGAATAATGAACAGAATCTTTCCAATCAGCAATGCGCGGAGCGTCATTTGGTGAAGGAGCATTTTTCAAATAACCTGCTTTAGCCCAATGCGCTAATTGATTTTCTTTACCCTCTGCATATTCAAAATCGCGATTGAGGTTGCGCACTTTCGGTCCAATAGGAACTATAGCAACGCCATTGTTCCAATGGCAACCCTTGCATTGATTTTTATTTGGGATGATGTAATCAATCTCTTTTTTCAAACCATCGTAATGTGTCCACGAAACTTTTTTGATGTCGCCTGCATTTTCTAAAACAGCTTCGGTTTGTTCATCGTTCCAAATGTAGTCGAGTGCTTCCCATGCTTTTTCGCGGTGAACGAGCAAACGTGTTTCCATAATTCTTCTTTTGCCTGTCGGGTTTCGAAAATCATCGGGGTAATAAAAGTTTTTGATGAGACATGAACCAACAGGCAAATCCAAAACTTTGGCGGTATCATATTCAGCACTTTTGCCTTCGGGCATGTAAACGAAGCGTGCTTTAAAAGCGTAATCGCTGAAGAGCGGAGTAATTAAATCATAAGGAAGAACACGTGTGTTCGCCTTCAACTCATTCATTGTTCCCACAAAGAAATGATACTCCGAAAGTTTCTCAAAAGGTTTTGCAGCTATATCCAGCGCCACTTTCGTTTTTAGAAAATTACAGCTCACTAAATAAAGGGTGAACAAAAATGGAATGGCTAAAAAATAAAGTTTGGTTCTTTTCATCTTGTGTAAATTGCGCGCGTAAATGTGAACTAAAACATTTGCACTTAAAAGAAGTTTGATTTTTATCATGAAAGAGAAAAGAAACTTTGAATCGGAGTTTACGTTTCGCACTTCGCGCAGCAGCGGAGCTGGCGGGCAGCATGTAAACAAAACCGAAACCCGCGTTGAATTGTTGTTTGATGTAGCGGGCTCTTCTTTGTTAAGCGAAGAGGAGAAGGAGAAGTTTATCAACCGATGGAAAAATCGTGTGAGTGATGAAAACATATTTACTATTTGCAGCAGCCAGCATCGCTCGCAATCTTCCAACAAGCAGCATGTAATCAAGAAGTTTTACGAAATGCTAGCCAAGGCAATGGAGAAGGAGAAGAAGCGAATTCCTACTCATATTCCAAAAGCAGTAAAACGAGCCATCAGAGAAAAGAAGAAATTACTTTCTGATAAAAAGGCGGGCAGAAAATTGCGGACGAGAGATTTTTTATAAAAAATTTCATCTTTACTGTAAATAATAAACCCATGGCTGAAAACTCAAACACACCAAATCCTTGGAAATACGGACTCTTCTATTACGATGAAAGTGACCCACGTATTCTTGTTCCTAAAAAAATTCCGGTGTTTGGATGGACATTGAATTTTGCCAGTAAAGTTTCGTGGGTAATTACACTCGGTATAGTAGCGTTATTGATTTATGCTATTTACAGTGGCAATGCAAGAGTTAATCTGCCTTAATCAACTCATCATACCCCGGAACTTCTTTCAGCAACTCAATTCCATTTTTGAGTTTCGAACAAAAATTATTTTCTCCATTAGTTACCCATAAGTAATCTACCTTGAGCGAAAGATTATAACGCGCAATTTGTTCAAACACTTTAGCATTTAGTTTTTCTTCGGGGGCTTTACATTCAATCAGCATTTTAGGTTTACCTTGATTGTTGAATACCACTACATCAAAACGTTTTTGTAAACCATTCAGTTCAATGCCGCGCTCTACGGCAATCAATCCCTTCGGAATTTTTTTATCGGTAATTAAATAATGAAGAATGTGCTGGCGCACCCATTCTTCAGGAGTAAGCGCCACCATTTTCTTTCGCACTTCATCAAAAATAAAACGATTGCCGCTGCGCTCTTCAGTTCTGAAATTGTAATTGGAAAAGATTACTTCGGTCATGTTTTTAACTTAGACCGAAAATAAAATCATTAAAATGTATTTTGCATTTGTCTATCAGCTAATGTCTCACATCTAACATCTATTCTTATGAAAACGAAAGAAGAAATTGTACAGAACTGGTTGCCCCGTTACACCGGTCGCGAATTGAAAGACTTCGATAAATATATTCTACTCACCAATTTCGATAACTACGTGCACATGTTTGCTAAGCAGCACAATGTGCCTATAGTAGGTGAAGACAGACCGATGATGAATGCCTCGGCTGATGGCATTACGATTATCAACTTCGGTATGGGAAGCCCTAATGCAGCTACTATGATGGATTTGCTTTCGGCTATTGAGCCAAAGGCAGTTTTGTTTTTAGGCAAGTGCGGTGGCTTGAAAAAGAAAAATGAAATAGGCGATTTCATTCTACCCATAGCTGCTGTGCGTGGTGAAGGAACCTCTGCCGATTATTTTCCTATAGAAGTTCCGGCACTTCCGTCTTTCGCTTTGCAAAAAGCTATCTCTACTACCATTCGCGATTCAGGTCAGGATTATTGGACAGGAACTGTTTATACCACTAACCGAAGAGTGTGGGAGTGGGACGATAAGTTCAAAGAATATCTGCGCGAAATACGCGTAATGGCAATTGATATGGAAACCGCAACCATTTTTATCACTGCGTTTAAAAATGAAATTCCTGTGGGCGCTTTACTTTTAGTTTCTGACCAACCCATGGTGCCGCAAGGTGTGAAGACCGAAAAGAGTGATTTGAAAGTAACCACTGGTTTTGTTGAGCAGCATTTGAAAATTGGTATTGATTCGCTCAAACAACTTATCAATGAAGGATTGACGGTAAAGCACCTTCGCTTCTAATTCACGCGCGTCATATAAACTGTGGCGAGTGCCAAATGAAATTCCATTTGCTTGATAATTCCCTTTTCAAAAAAGTAAACATTGCGGTGACCATCGGCACTTTTAAACTCAACGGTGTTGTCGTTAACGTGAGTAATGTTATTGAAATCTGCATCCGGCAAATAGAAAACACGATTCACTTTTTTGTAATCATCAAAGTAAAGACTTAAGTCAGTGTAAGCAGGCAATTCAGTAAAACTGCGCTTGCCTTTATCTGAATCTACATCATATTTTTTGCCGTCATAAACAACTTTCGACCAACGTTTTGGTTTGTTGTTTTCGGTTTCCATGTGCGAAGACGAAATCATTTTACCGTCTTTATAACGCACTTCAAATTTGGAGTGATATGTTTTTGTTATCCAGAGAATGCGCGCTTGCGAATTTGATTCGATGGTGTAAAGTTCATTGCCATCAGCTTCTTTTACATGCGAAACATTCATTCTGCCAATGGTAGAACCAAACACGCAAATGTCAAACGAAATAGTTTGTGCTGAAACTGAACTACACCAAATGAAGAGTAAAATGAAATATGCTTTTTGCAATAGGGGGATTTTAACTGCCTTGATTTTTCTCTTTTAATTTTTCCATTGTCTTTTCCATTCTGCGCAGGCGTGTTTCTTCTTTTTTTGCATCATTAATCCAAAGCATCCATTCTTTTTTGTGCGAGTAACTCATTTTATCAAAGGTAGTTTCGAGTTTATGTTTCTTCAACAGCTTTTTAAAATCGTCAGGCAGTTCTACTGTTCTTACTCCGCTGTCTTCTTTGAGCCATACTTTAACTGTATCACCGGCTCCCTTCTTTATTTTTTCGCGAATGGCTTTGAGCACAATGATAACATGATACGGAGTTCCGTATTTAATCATAGTGCCGCGATAAGGTTCGCCATCAATAGTGCATTCAATAGGCACGCGGCCTTTTCCAAATTCTTTTTTTGCATCGTACGGAAAAGGAATATACATGCCTCCACCTCCGGCATCTTCTAACACAGCAGCAAAACGATATTCTTTCATGCGTAAAATTTCAAACAGGAATTTTTGTTTCTAGCCTATGTTGCAAATCATCAAGCACTTGCTTTTTCCATTCGCTGCTTCCTACAGTTGCATTAAAGCTTGCTTTGTAATCTGCAATTTCCAAAGTATCAATATTTATCTTCAGTGTTTTGAAAAGTTTAGGCAATCCTTCACCCGGTATTTGCACGTGATGCAGTCCACCACTATAACCAATTGCCATTTGCCCGTTTTGCAACAGCGCAAGAATATCTGCTACTCCTCCACGCACTGTCATTTTATTTCCATCAAGGTCTAATCCGTTTTTGCGTTTCATTCTACCCTCGGGGGCTATTGCAATAATCGAATCATCTGAAATAGTATCCATAAAATGTTCCCAGGTATCATCGCGTTTGCGGGTAATGGAAGTAATGCCGGGGCTTAGTAATTTATAAAGCGTTCCTACCAAAGGGCGGTTCAATGTTTTGTCGGCACCTGGTGCTGCCAAGTGACCTGAAAGCCGCCATAAAAAACTTGTTGGAAGAAAGCCCAGAAAGATAGGTTCAAAAAGCGAAGTGTGATTGAGAAAAATAATAAGGCGCACTTCGTTCCATCGAATTTGTTGAGGAGGCCAACCCACTTTGAATTTATAGAATACAGCCGACAGACCTTTTAAAAATAAGAGAACAGAAAAACTGATGAGTCTGCGCATGTGGGTTTATTAGCAGCTGCAAATCAAAATAAAATACGGAGTGTTATTCATTTGTTCCCAATCATTGCGCAGAGCTAAATCAGAATAAACTTCCAAACAAATCAAGTTGCTTGAGCTCTGCTTCTTTCTTTTTAGGTGTGGTTCGCACCTTCGGCATTTCCATTGCTACTTCGTCATCGAGTTTTTTTGTAACCACTAATACAGAATATCCCGTTACTACTTCAGTGCCGAACTCGTTCATTTTGCGAGTGCTTTCGAGTGTGCATTCTATGCGAGTGCCGTTTTTAAACGGAATGCTCTGGCTGATGACTTCGTTTTTAAATGCTTCATCCTTCATGTAGAAGTTGATGATTTTTCCCGTTTGCACATAAATGCCTTTCCATTTATAGCTGCCGGTTTTAAGCACCGGAGAAATAATTTCAATCACTGCTGCTTCGTCTGTTTCAGGTTTTAAAGTATCGGCTATCAGCATGTAAGTATCAAACCGTTTGCGGTTGATGGTGTTTGCCTTGCCGCTGTATTCACCATCGGCATTTACGCGCTGCACGGCAAACTTCGTCACCTTTTCGCAACTGCTTAGTTGGCGATAGAAATTTGATTTGAGTTTGATAATCTTTAAGTTGTTGCGGAAGAGGGTCTCCACATTTTCTATATCAATTTTCAAATCATTATCGCGCTCATATTCTTTCAACTCTTTGCGAAGTTTCTCAATGCGTTGTTTGGTATCTTCTTTATTCTCTTCGCTCACTGTTTTTTCAATGTCCACTTCAAGCGGCAAAACGTAATGAAAAAGACTAGCAGTAAAACTGCGAAGGAATTCGCTATTGCTCAATAGAACAAAACGTTCTTTCAATCCACCTTCGGTGTAAGCTTCGCTTTCTACTTTGAGGCGCGCGTTAAGCACCATAGATATTTCTTTTAGAATGCCCAGCAGGTTGTGCTCACACTTATTGCGAACAAGCGCGTTCATGCTATGCGATTCGTCAGAGAAAAAATAATGCAGTTCTATTTTGTTAGCTGCTTCTTTAAAAGATATGCTCATGGTTCTGTTTCAAAAATTTGGGGACAAGTAAAACAAGCACTGCTGCTTCAAGAACATGAAGCGGATAAGTGATGTAAAGGTTTGTGTGAATTATTTTGCAGCCTTTGAAGGGTCGAGCAAATCGTAGAACTGATTTAACTTAGGCATAATGATGATTCGCGTTCTTCGATTGGTGGCGCGTCCTTCGGCATCATCGTTACTTGCAAGTGCGTTGTATTGTCCGCGACCTGCTGCAATCAATTTGTTAGGGTCAATCTTGTAATCGTTTTGCAACACACGCACCACACTGGTTGCGCGCTTTACACTTAAATCCCAGTTATCGGCAATGCAATTATTGCTGATAGATTTATTGTCGGTATAACCTTCCACCATCACTTCCACTTCAGGACGCGTTTCTACAATAGCAGCAATTTTGCCTAAAACCTGTTTAGCTTTTGATGTGAGGGTGTAGCTTCCTACCTGATAAAGCATTTTGTCGCTCAGGTTAATGAACACCACAGTTTTGTCAACTTTAATTTCAACGTCTTTGTCATCTAAACCATCTTTCAATACGCCTTTCAAATTTATTGCCAAAGCCAGATTGATAGAATCGGCTTTTGTTTTTGCAGCGAGCAACATTTGAATGTATTTGTCTTTGCTTTCTAATTGTGCAAGTGTTTGGTTGATGTTGTCATTCGCGCTTTTTGAAAGCACCGTTAAATCACCCACTTGTGTCAATTGTTTATCGCGTTGAGATTTGCAATCGGTGAGTTGTTCATTCAACATGTTGTATTGTTCCTGTTTGCCATTGAGGTTTGCCTGACAAACTTTCAAATCAGATTTGCAAAGGTCTTTTTGCTCGTTGCAGGCATGCAACAGTTCATTGGCTTTTTGCAGGTCGCCTTGCAACGCAGCATATTTCTTTTGTGTAACACATGAAGCAAGAGCAAAAGGAAGAATCAGAATAACTAAAGGACGGATAAAATATTTCATGACTTAAATTTTGGAGTGCAAACATAAAAAACTGAAGCGCACTTTAAGCAGCTAAATCACTTATTGTCTTCTTCTGTCTTTCTGATAAATTCATCAATAATTCGCGTGGTGCGATGCGGATGCGCCATATGAAAGAGATGTTCGCGGAAGAGGTCGTATTCGTTGTGATTGGTTACATCCATTACTTCAATGTTTGGGCCTTTGTAAATACGAGGCACAAAACGGGCTACTCCGTCACGTTCGCTTTTGAGAATAAGCACAGGAATATTTTTGTTGGGAATATTCACCAACCCTTTTTGGTTGTCGAACACAATGCTTTGCTCAAGGGCTGAGTGTGTTTGAATAGCAAACACCTTTGCAGGTAAACGATTTAACGCGCGCTCAATAGGAATGCGATTGAGATGCGGCAACGAATCCATATTCGTCATCAGGTAAAGTATACGTTCTTTAGCAGCAGCCCAAATACGTTCGCGCATGTTGCTCTCTTTACTAATGAGCCAATCGGAAAGCTGAATGCCGCGTTTGCGCACACCGTTTTTTGAATCCATAGGAATAACTCCTCGCAGGGTAACCAACATGGTTTTAGCAGCAAGACCTTTGATATGTTTTAATGCAGGCAGAATAACGTTGTCGAGAAAACCAATGGTGGCATGTTTAGCTTCTTCACCAAAGAAAGGATTAGCTCCAATGCGCCCGCGCAAATATTTTTTTACCGCAGGATATTTATTCAACTCACGGTCAATCATCATAAAGTAGATGTTGCCCATGGAGTGGTCGTAAATATAAATAGGGTGACCCTTCGAACCGAAGTAATCTACCACTGCATCAATATTGCTGGCAATGTGGTGCGAATATTCGGAAGGTGGAAGGTCGTTTGGTATAGAGCCGTAATGCATAGCAGCAGCTATGTATAAATGCGAAGGAAGAATTGACAGCAACCCATCGTAAGAATTCAAACCAAGAAAACCATGAATGAGCACCACTACCGGTAATTTTTCTTTGGCGTTTTCTTTATAGGAGTTAGCTGTATCTACACGTATGGTACTTATGCCATAAGGTGTTTCGCGTTTCACTTCTATTTGCGGCCAGGTCAATGCTTTGTCGTCAATAAAAACCGTCATGCGTTTTTGCACGCTCGGTATGTAACGCAAAAAGCCGGGGCTTTGGTCGGGCTTGGCATCAATCGCAAAAAGCCATGCAAGAGGTCGTCTCTTATCGGCTTTGGTAGCAAGAAAGGCAATGCGTTTGGAGCGCATGAGAAAATAAGGAGTGCCCGTAATTTTTTTCTGCTTGTTGCTGTCGACTACAACGGCAATATCAGTAGAGTTGAATGCGGTTGATTTGCGTTCAATAGCCGCCACCATTCCACGCGGATTGCAGGAGAGAAACACATAATCAAATCCTTCTTTGTTATGCTCTTTAAGATAAGCCGAAACCGATTGATTGAAATCGGTCGCGTATGCTTCCATACTTTCTTGACTGAAGCTGTAACCAATAATTTGTTCGCGGGTGATTAAACGATTGCGAAAAAGTTTTTTTACAAACTCGCGCGCATCCATAATATCTTCCAGACTACGTTGCCTGTTACTGGGCGAATTGACAAAGGTGTAAAGAATGTTCTCCGGATTTTTGAGTTCGCTGTAATGCTCAAAAATATACTGATACACACCGGCAGGCGATTGCCCGTGCGAAAGCCCCACCATAAATTTTTGCCCTTTCTCTAAAGTGCGGTTAGCATGTCTTATAAAATGTGTGCCTACCCCTTTGTTGAATTGCTCGGTGGTTAAAAAGTATTTAGTATTGGGTACTTCGGGTGTAACGGTTCCGTATGTATTCTCCTTATCGGGAGGTGTATTCATGATATCCAGTTATGCTCAAGTTAACTCACTATTAAATAAAAGCGGATGCGATAATGCATAAAATTTTTTGTCCCGATTATGAGCAGTATTGTTTAGTAATACAGAATCAATCATACGGAATTGGAAGAATGATAGGTGTTAACCGTAAGAGAAACTTAAAACGAAATATGTTGGAATTTAATAGGGTCTAATTTTTCGATGCTGTCGATTCTTTCGTGGTCGTTACCTATTTGGATGTAGTAGAACTTGCGTATGTAAGCGGTTTTTGTTTTTCCGTTATCCTTCATAAAAAACTTTACACTCGGGTCAACTACCGTGTATCTTCTCACCTTACGATAAATAACTGTAGTAGTTGGTTTCAGATAAATATACACGTTAGGTAACTCAGCTCCGGTCATTACTCCGCTTGGCAAAATTTTAAGTGCATCTAATCTTTTATACTGCGTTTCTAAATATTTCCACGGAAACTTGGCTTCATTTTTCATGCCGCGGTAGGCACTGTTTACATGACCCAGTTCAACTTTTATATCTGTATTAAAACTGTAAAAATATTCGCCCGAAGAAGTTTCGGCATCGGAAGTGAATCTGCCTAAAAAGAAATCGTCAAGCGCGTTACTGCCTATAATGCTTTTTACAGAATCGGCAATGTTTTTTGCTACGGAGTATGAAACTTCATACGCCTTCATAGAATCGAGAAAGCGCAGATATCTTTCATCCTTAAAATCCTCCACGTAAAGCGTGTCGGCCGATTTAGATGAAAGAAAGAAGAAACACGAAACCAGTACTGCCAGATATTTCATCAAGTGAATTGAATACGACAATAAAAATGGAATTAATCGGTATTCGCACAAATGGCATTAAGATTATTTACACAACGGAAAACACAGTGTATGTTTTCGAAAAGTTGAAGTGCAAGTTCGGTAGCGCTACAACAAATACTTTTTCTCGTTGTAAACTTTCAACAGCATTTCGCCAAAATAACTGTTAGCCCAGGCAAACCACGAACGGGTAAAATCGTTCGGATTGTTTTTGCGGAAGCCTTCATGCATAAATCCTTTACCTGCATGAGTAGTTTTAAGTAACTGAAGGCAGTATTTTATTTCCTCGTCTTTGATGGAAGTAAAGGCCCGCGAAATAATTCCCAAATGCCAAATCATATTTCCTTTCCAATCCAAATGCGGGCTTCCTGTGCCTTCATATTTTTCTGATTTATAAAAATAAGGATTGGCTTTGCTCAATGCAAAACTTCTCGTGCGCTGATATATTTCATCGTTCACGTTTCCGTAACCGAGATAAGGAATGGTAACTAAGCCCGGAATGCCCGCATCTTCCATAAACAGATAGTTGCCTTTGCCATCGCATTCATAAGCATATATTTTTCCGAAGTCGTTATGGCTTGTAATGCCGTATTCTTTTACCGCGTTCTCAACTTCACCGGCTAACTCCAAACATTCTTTTGCCAACGGTTCCTGAGGGAAAACAGTTTGAATCATTTCTGCCAGTTGTTGCAATGCAGTTACCGCAAAAAGATTTTCGGGGATGTTGTAAAGGTAAGTAGTGGCATCATCGCTGTTTCTAAAAGCCGAACAAATCATGCCCGTATATTTTACTTGACTTCCATATCCACCATTGATTAAAGTGTCGTGAGCATTGCCAACGCGTTGAAAGTGATAAGAACCTTTATCGTTTTTGCGCTGTTGCTCTTTCATGGTTGCCACAGCTAGCTTCATAGCTTGTAACCAGTTATCGTTGAACATAGCTTGATTGCCTGTAATTTTCCAATAACGATATGTGAGTCGTATGCAATAACAAAGCGAATCGAGTTCCCATTTGCGCTCGTGTACGCCCTGTTTCATTTCGGTTTTATCGTTCTTCCACCGGCTTACTTTTGCTTCATCTTTATAAAACGCATTGGCATAAGGGTCGAGGAGAATGTTGCGCGTTTGTCTGCGAATAAGTCCTTCAACCATCAGTGACAACTCTTTGTCTTTTGCGCAAAGCGGCAAATAGGGATTTACCTGTGCCGATGAATCGCGCTGCCACATGGCATCAATATCTCCGGTTATTACATAAGTATCGGGCACACCATTGTTGAGGTCAAAAAATACGGTGGTGTCGAGTGTGTTGGGGTAACAGTTTTCGAACAGCGCAGCTAATTCTTTATCGCTGATGTTTTGTTTTATTTCTTCAATCAATGCATCAACAGCTTTGCTCACGAACTTTCTTTTGGAATGAGAAGGACGTTTGGAAACATCAACCGCTGCTTGCACATAAGGCGACACCAGGATTGAAGCCACAGCTAAAGCACTAAGACGATTAAACTCTTTGCGGTTCATTGCAAAGCGAATTAAAGTATTTATTGAATGTGCTAACTAGAAGATAGAAAACGTTCTATCCGTTTTATCCAACGGTTTACTTTCTAAACACTAAATTCCTTGCCTGCCGCCTGTTACTTCTTCTTCAAAAGGTGACCCGAAAAAATAAGAATGCCTAAAGCAAACGATAAATAAGTATTGAAATAAGCCAGCGGAATAGCGAATGCTAAACCTATAATACCAATAGCTGAATAGATAGACGTGGTTTTATTATCATCAAGGAACTCTTTGGATACCAGTTTCTTTACAGAGCCATACCAGTATAACATTCCAAAAAACACATTCATCACAAAGTAATTGGCAAAAAGCAAAGCCACAGCAAAGTTGTCGTGATAATGATTGCCGGCAAAGGCGGTAGTAAAAGGCACAATCGAAAGCGACAGAATAAAAAGCATGTTGAGCAACACATAGGGCTTGGTGAGTTTTTGCACGTTCAAAAACAGAATGTGGTGGTCGAGCCATATACCTACAATTAAAAGAAACGAACCTGTGTAACTCACAAACATGGGTAGTAGACAAACCAATTGCTGTTGCGTGCTTAAATTTTCGGCATGTTCGGTTTCGGGTAGTTTTAGTTCCAGTACGAGAATGGTAAGAATAATAGCAATTATGCCATCAAAAAAAGTCTCGAACCTCCGCTTGTCGAAATTGTAATTAGGTGCTTGCATAAGTGTTTGGTTTTCCTTCTGCTTTTTGCGGTTGTAAGTATAAAATATTTTGCAGCCGATTGCTATGTAAACAAAATAGTAATTAGACCTTCGGAAGATTTTCTGACTCTACATAGCGGAAATACACCTTCTTGTGAATCCAAGGTTTCCTTACTCGTGAAAAGGGAGAAGTTACTCAGCCGTAGTAGGGTCAATAATATGCGAAACCTCGGTAACCAGATTTGCAGGAAAGCCGCCTTTGGCAGCATGCTCTCGAATAGCCTCTTCGTTAGGAGCTATGTAAACGCAATAAATTTTATCGCCCGCCACATAACTGTGTTTCCATTGTATTTGCGGACCCATGCCACCCAGCACGGTGCACGAGGTTTGTGAAATACCTTTTAGTTGCTCGGGTGTCAATTTACTTGCACCCGGAATGTTTCTTTCAATGATATACTTAGGCATAGGTTTTAGTTTAGGTTAAAGAATGAAGTTGTCGAAGGTAAAACTAAAAGTTTTTGGAAAGAGAAAGAAAAGAAAGTACAGATGTCTGCTGAGGCGGAGAGGAAATATTCCTTTACGTCTTTGCTTATTGCCTTTTCATCCATATAAAAGACATTTGCATGCATGCAAATCCTAATTATATCTATGTGAAAGGCTTTTGCATTCATACAAGAAGGGCTTGCGTACACGCGAAGCTCCACTGCGTTCATTCAAGCAGGGCTTGTGTGCATGCATAACTGGCTTGCGTACACGCTTGAACGTTTTGCGTTCATGCAGAACTGTCTGGCGTACTCACATGAAGGTCTTGCGTACATGCATGAACCCTTTGCATGCATGCAAGAACGTCTCGCGTGCACGCAAACCACATTTGAGTGCACGCAAGCCCTTTTTTATAGCATTTAGAGAACGCGCTGATACATCGGAAACGCGCTCAGGTGGACATGAGTAAGGCTCGGGTCATCCTGAAAGGCTCTTGGGTTCACCTGAAACATGCTCGGGTGCACCTGAGCATGTTTCAGGTTGATTAGAAAGGGTTTCTAATGCATTAGAAAGGCATTTTAATTCATTAGAAAGGCTCTTTAATGAATTAGAAAGAGATTTTAATGCATTGGAGAGGGTTTTTAATGCTTTAGTGCGACCGCTTAATGTATTAGAAAGGATCTCTAATGCATTAGGAAGACAACTTAATGCATTAGAGAGCAAACTTAATTGATTAGAAATGGGCTCCAATGCATTAAAGAGCGCTTTTAATCAATTAGAACAAAAAGATAAAGGGCGGGAAGCAATTTTCGTTCTTGCCAGGCTTGACTATCCAAATCTGTAATGTCCCTTTCTTAAATGATACATAAACCGTGATAATTGCCCGCTGCGGTGCCATTTGCCGCAATGCTTACACTTATAAATCTCCTGACCCTTTTGGTAAGCTTCTTCTTTGGTTTCGTAGCTTCTTTTAGATAGGCACATCTTTATCTTGCTACGGAGTTTCCGCGCCTCATCAGACAGATGTTTATACTTATTCATAACGTTTTCTTTAGTAACGAAAACCTTTAAAAAACAGGTATAATTTTAAGACGCGAACTGAGCAAAAAAGTTGCCTTTTATATTTTTTTGAGGTTCTATGGAACAGGTAGAAGAAGTTGTTCTTGCGCAGGGTTCTGAGGTGGAGGGTCTGCGGGGACGAAGATTATTTATTGTTAGTGTATGAGATGATAAAGGAATCTTAAAAGAACAAAAACGCTACCCAGTATAAAAAAACTTCCCCAGAGGTATGACTGAATTGTTTCAATAAAATTTAATGCGTGTTTTGATGAGCGTTTCCCCATTATCATTATTAAGAAAACTCCTATTGCAAAAAGGAAGAGAGAGATTAGTATATCGTCCATTACTTATTGGTTTTGCCGTTATTGGTGTTTAGTATCGGCTTTACAATACGTCACGAACAACTATTTATTCTTTAGGTATGTCTGTATTCACTTCTGCATTCTGTCCCGATACCTATCGGGATTAATCTTCAATCGCTAATCAAAATACAATGGGAGATTAACGATTAGTGCTTGCAGATGTTTTTAATTAGCATGAAACCTCCTCCCCTCCTTCGCATACTCCTTCAAAATATTAGCGGGCTTAAAGCGCGCACCGTATTTAGAAGATAAGTCTTCCATCAGCGCAACAATTTTATCAGCACCCTGGTGGTCCAGATAACGGAAAGGTCCACCGGTAAACGGAGGAAAGCCTAACCCAAACACTGCACCAACATCGCCATCGGTAGGGCTTTCTAAAATATTTTCTTCCAGACAGTGCAGGCACTCGTTCAGGAACATCATGCCCATGCGGTTCTGTATAGTCTCTATCGTAAACTCTTTGCGTTTAGGATTACCGAAGTATTTGTAGATGTCTTCGTTAATGCCCTGCTTCTTTCCTTTCTCATCATATTTATACATGCCCTTCTTGTTCTTCTTGCCGTGGTAACCATCGTTAAACATTTTCAAAATAGCATCGCTGGTGCGTGCACCTTCGCGCAGTTTCGCCATTTCGGCAAGCTCGCCTTTCATAATATGCGCGCCTACATCAATGCCTACTTCATCCTGCAAAGTCACAGGTCCCACAGGGAAACCCCATTGCTTCATCGCTTTGTCAATAAAGCCTGCTTCGCAACCTTCTTCTATCAAGAGGAAACATTCGTTCATGTAAGGCGCCAGAATACGTGTGGTATAAAAGCCCGGGCCGTCATTCACTACAATGCAAGTCTTGCCCTGACGAATGCCGAGTTCAAAACAAGTAGCCGTAACCCAGTCGGCAGTTTTTGGTGTCTTTATAATTTCGAGCAAAGGCATTTTGGGAACAGGAGAAAAGTAGTGCATACCAATAATGTTCTCAGGTCGCGCTGCTTTTTCTGCCACATGTGAAATTGGAAGAGCAGAAGTGTTGCTTGCAAAAATAGTGTTAGGTAAAGAAGCTGCTTCGCAATCAGCTACTATGCGTTGCTTCAGTTTTATTTCTTCAAACACCGCTTCAACAATAATGTCAACTTTATCAAAGCCATTGTAATCCAATTTCGATTGAACGCGGTTAACTATTTGCTCTGCCTCGGGCTGAGTCATGGTTTTGCGTTTAATCTTCTTGGCTAAATCGCTCCATATAGTTTGCTTGGCTTGTTGAAGCGTTTCTTCTTTAATGTCTTTGAGCAAAACATTTATTCCGTCCACCGCACTCACTTGTGCAATGCCTGCACCCATAAAGCCCGCGCCAATCATGGCAATGTTATCGGTAGATTTAATCAAGTCCGTTGCATACGGGTTCTTTTTCTTCTCGGTCATGTTGAAGAAAATGCGAATCAACTGACGGCTCTCGTTTGTCAAAATCAATTCTTCAAACTTCACCGCTTCGGCATCGAGCCCGCGCTCCATTCCTTCTTCCATTCCTATCTGCACACATTCCAAAATGCGAAGAGGCGCAGGATAATTTCCCTGCGTTTGTTTCATCACCATCTCCTTTGCCTTGCTGTAAATTATTCTGCGCGTTAATGGATTGCTCTCTAAAAATTTTTCAACGAAAGTTCTTTTGTCTTCGCGTACTAAAGGTTTGTTGGCGAGTTGCAAAGCGAAATCAATAGCTGCGTTCAACAAACTTTCTTTGTTCGTTACTTTATCGGCAAGACCAATGCTCTTTGCTTTTTTACCGTAAATCTTTTTACCGGTCAGCATCATGTCGAGTGCTTTCTGTATTCCTATCAAACGCGGAAGACGTTGAGTACCCCCACCACCAGGCAACAAGCCGAGCATAACTTCAGGCAAAGCAAAGTGTGTGCTCTTATCATCGCTAACAATACGACCATGACAAGCCAAGGCAATTTCTGTTCCTGCACCAAGGCAAGCACCGTTGATTGCAGCCACCACCGGTTTCTTTCCTTTCTCTAATTTGTTTAACGACACATGGCCGTTGCGGGTAAACTGAATAAAATCGCCCTTCTGTTTCACCTTGCCAAACATTTCAATATCGGCACCGGCAATCCAGTCTTTCTTTTTGCTGATAATAACCGCAGCTTTAACCGAGTTATCGTTTTCCAGTTCCTGAAATATTTTATCAATGCCTTCCACAAACTCCAGCGATACTTTATTAATCTTTTCGTTCTGCTGGTCGAGCCAAACAATGGCTACTCCGTTATTTCTTTTTTCGATAGTGGCAATTTGTGACATAGTATTTTAGTTTTGAGGAGGCGAAGATATAAGAGTAGGTGAAAATGTATTTTGAAGATTTACAAAAGCAGATTCTATAACAATATGTTCGAAGAAATAAAAGAAGCATTCCGTCAGTTTACCTTTCTCGGTCCAAATGATTTGGTCGAGCTCGCTTCTATTATTAAAATCAAGCAACTCAAAAAAGGAGAACACCTGGTAAAGGTGGGCGAGTATAATTACAACGCAGTAAAAGTATTGAAGGGGCTCTTGTATCATTACATCATTGATGAAGAAGGAGTAGAAAAGGCTTTGTTGTTTGTACCTGAGAAAATGAATTCAGGTGCCTTGCAAACTACCCTGTTGGGTAAACCTGCTGATGAAAACATTGTGGCCATGGAAGACACGCTGATGCTTTGCGCAGATGCAAGAGAATTGGAGAAGGTAACGGACAAGAACATCCGTATTCAGAAAATGGTCAATCAACTTTATAAGCAAATTATTGCCGAAGCCGCTGAGCGTATCCGGTTCCTTGTTGTAAATACACCCGAAGAACGTTACCTCCATTTCCGCAATACTTATCCCAATCTCGAACAAAGGATAAAACAGAAAGACCTGGCTTCTTACCTCTCTATAACCGATACTTCGCTTTCGCGCATAAGGGCGAGACTGGCTAAAAGTTAAATTCCCAACATCTCTCCGAACTTGTCTTAAGACAAGTTTTTTCAGCAGAGTAGCAGATACATTCGCGGGCAATTCAGCAATTAATAATTAAACACTATACCATGCTAAAAAATCTCCCACTTATTGCCATAGCTATGTTATTAGTTATCTGCTCCTACGCTCAAGTTCCCCAGCAAATGAACTACCAGGCTGTAGTCCGCAATAACAGCAGCTTGCCGGTAGCTAACTCCACACCGGTTAGCTTACGCTTTACTATTCATGATGGAAGTGCATCGGGCACTTCGGTTTATACCGAAACCATCAACACCACCGCTAATCAGTTTGGCTTAGTGAATGTGCAGATAGGCAGCACCGGTAACCTTTCAACGGTAAACTGGGGCAGCGGAGCAAAGTATTTGCAGGTAGAAACCGATATAAACAATACTGGTAATTATACCGACATGGGCACCTCACAACTGCTGAGTGTTCCTTATGCCTTATATGCTGCCAACTCACCGGCAGGTGCCACCGGAGCCACTGGTGCTGATGGAGTGACCGGACTACAAGGTGTAACGGGCAATACGGGAGCCACTGGTGCCAATGGAGCAACAGGAGCAAACGGAACATCAGTTGTAATTCAGGGAAGTGTTTCAACGTCCGCAAATCTTCCGGCTTCCGGAAACACAAACGGTGATGGGTATATCACACAAGATACAGGCCATCTGTGGGTGTGGACTGGCAGCAGTTGGACAGATGCCGGATTAATACAAGGACCGGCAGGAACAAATGGAACGACCGGAGCAACTGGCGCTCAAGGAGCTCAGGGCAATACAGGGGCACAAGGTGCACAAGGAAACACAGGGGCAACAGGGGTACAAGGTGCAACTGGCGCGCAAGGTGTTCAAGGTGCTACTGGTGCAACGGGTGCCGATGCACAAACCTTATCTATCAATGGCAGTTCGTTAAGCATTTCGGGAGGCAATAACGTTACCCTACCTGCAGGCGGAAGCAACGATACTATGAGTTTAATAGCCAGCACCAACCGCGCTACAAGAATTGAAACACAGCAGACAAACGACAGTGCTATTCACTTTACTTTGGGCGGTAAAGAATATTTCAAAATGAATAAAGGCACCATTGAAGTGACCAATACCGGTAATTCGGTTTACATGGGTAAATATTCAGGGCTGAATGATGTTTACAGCAATACAAATACTAACACATCTGTGGGTTATGTAAGCATGCAATATAATACAACCGGACAATACAATCTCTCGCTTGGTGGATGGTCAGGGAATAGTAACACCACCGGTTCAAATAATACTTTCTTAGGCTATGGTGCAGGTTACGGCAACAACACAGGTACCGGTAACGTTTTAATAGGATACAGTGCAGGGTTTAACGGAAACAACAACAACAAACTATTTATAGATAACAGTGCAACCTTAACGCCACTTATTTATGGCGATTTTATTACCAGGCATTTAACCATAAACGACAGTTTAACCAGCAAATATTTTCAAATGACCACCGGGGCGGGAGCAGGAAAATTATTGGTAAGCGATGCTGCCGGTAATGCCCAATGGGCCAGCGTAACTGCAGGCGGCAACGATACTATGAGTTTAATTGCCGGCAACAACCGCGCCACCCGTATTGAAACCGAACAGAGCAACGACAGCAGCATTCATTTTACACTGGGCGGAAAAGAATATTTTACCATGGTGCACGGGCGCATAGATGTACCCGACAATGGAACAGTAGCTATAGGTAGGGCTGCCGGTATAAATGATAACATGGACACCAGAAGTATATTCCTTGGCAGCTTTGCCGGAACATCTAATACTTCGGGTTTCCAGAATGTAGCCATCGGTGTTGCTGCTCTTTATGTCAATCAAACCGGTGATGATAATGTAGGCGTAGGGCCTTATGCCGGTCGTTCTGTTACGGGCATGCGCAATACCGCTATAGGGCGAAGTGCTTTACAATATTGCCAAACCGGTAATGAGAATACCGGTTTAGGTTACGTGGCAGGAATGACTTTAGGCGGTAACTATAATGTGGCTTTAGGTAGTAACGCGGGCAAAGGAACAACACTAAATAACACCAGGGCTAACAATACTTTTGTTGGTGCTTATTCCGGGTATACCGGTAATGGAAATGCCAATGTATTTTTAGGCTACAAAGCGGGTTACAACGAAACGGGCAGCAACCGCCTTTATATTGAAAACAGCGACACCACAGCCCCTTTAATATATGGCGAGTTTGATAATAATAAACTGGTAGTTAACGCCAATCAAACTAACAACGGAAATCAAATTATCAATGGAAAGCTAAGCATTAAAGACGGCACACAGGGGGCCGGTCGCCTATTGCAAAGCGATACCGGTGGGCTGGCAAGTTGGGTATCTCCCGGGGCTAACCTTCTGATATCATCACCTTTGTCAGCATGCCCGGGTATGCGCATAGTGGGTTCAATTACTTTGGTTAGTGAACCAAGGGAAGTAGCCATATCGGGTAATTATGCTTATGTAACGGTTGGCAATAGCACCATGCAGGTAGTAAATATAAGTAACCCCGAATTTCCAACACAAATGGGTTCGGTGTATGCCGGTATAAGTCCCGAGTCGATAGCTGTATTGGGCAATTATGCTTATGTGAATACTTTCGATACCGTGTGGGTAATAAATATAAGTAACCCTTCATCGCCAGCAGTTGTGGGCTCCGTGGCAACAGGTAACTGGACCCGTGACCTGGCTGTATCGGGCCATTATGTTTATGTAGCCAACAGTTATTTGGGTTGTGGCTTGAAGGTATTTGATGTAGCCAATCCTGCTTCACCGGTTTTGGCAGGTTCTATATCTATGCCAGGAAACCTCTTCGGCTCGGTTTCGATAGTGCTATCGGGCAATTATGCTTACCTGGTTCATACCGATACGCTGTATGTGGTAAATATCAGCAATCCGGCTGCACCTGCCGTGGTAGGCACTATGGCTACCGGTGGTGTTTATGGAGCGGCCCTTTCGGGTAATTACCTGTACACACTTAATAACACCAGTATGCTGGTCATTAACATTAGTAATCCGGTATTGCCGGTTATGGTGGGTTCAGTGGCAATAGGGCAAAATCCTGCCGGTGTAGCCCTATCCGGCAATTATGCTTACGTAACATGCGTGGGGGATAATACGCTGAAGGCAGTTGATATAACCAATCCCGCAGCACCTTCGGTATTAGGTTCAGTAGGCGTAGGGCAGTCTCCGACTGCATTCGCAGTATCCGGTAATTTTGGATATGTAGGTGCCTCAATTGCAAAAAGTTTGCAGATTGTAGATTTAACGTGCCACGACACCTATAGCTTTGCGGTGGACGGGGCTACGGGTCAAACCAGTGCAACTTTACTGCAATGGACCGTAAGTGGTAATGACATTAGTAATTTCAATTCCGGTAATGTAGGTATTGGTACCTCATACCCTGTTAACCGGTTAAGCGTTAAAGGTAACGCCAACTTTACCGGTAATGTAGAAATTGGAGGTGGTATTAAATGCGATCATGACAATTTGAACAACGGTAATACTACCAACGCATTAAAATTTGGTGATAATACTACGGGCGAGGCAATTGCTTCAAAACGAACCTATGGCGGTAATCAGTTCGGTATCGATTTTTATACAAACAATACAAACCGGTTATCACTAAGCAGTGGCGGAAAATTAGGAATGGGAATAAATCAACCGGTATTTGATTTAGATATTTTTAAAACAGCCGCTACCGTAAACGAACGGGTGTATGCCAATCAATCAGCCGGTGTAGGCCGGTTAATGGTAGGTGCGCAGAGCGGAGGTGAAATTAACTTACTGGGCAATTCGAGCGGTGCAACGGTATTTGGCATACCTAACGGCTCGTCCGGAATTGCTACCACTTATGGCCCTATGTGTTTTGCTACAGGAAACGGGGGTTCGGCTACCGAAAAAATGCGGATTACCGCTGACGGAAATTTTGGAATGGGTACTAACAACCCTACACAGGCTAAACTGGTAGTAATCGGTAATCAAAGTTATAATGCAGGCAGCTATGGATACTTAAACTCCAATGCCATTACCGGTGTAAATGGCGCTGGCAATCCAACACCTTATTCAATTTATGCCAGCGACCGAATAGCGGCCACTGAATTTAATGCCTATTCCGATGCACGTATTAAGCACATTACCGGCCGCACCGATAATGCCGATGACCTGAACACCTTAATGCAGCTGCAAATTACCAACTACCGGTTTATTGATACCATAGGCAAAGGAAACAACAATTACAAAAAAGTAATTGCCCAGGAGGTTGAAAAAATTTACCCTACAGCTGTTTCTAAGCTTACTGATGTAGTGCCCGATATTTACAAACTGGCAGATATTAAAAACTGTAGAATTGCACTTACAAACACATTAAAAACCGGTGACCGTGTGAAACTGATAACTGAACACAACACTGATATTTATGAAGTAACAGCGGCAGATGCCACCGGCTTTAATGTAAACTTGGAAGGCGATGGAAAAGTATTTGTTTACGGCCACGAAGTAAAAGATTTCCGCGCGGTAGATTACGAAGCACTGACAACTTTAAATATTTCAGCTACTCAGGAATTATTAAAACTGATTACAGAACTGCAACACAAAAATGAAGGCATGGAACAGAAGTTTGCCTCGCTATCATCAGATGTTGAAATGCTGAAAGGCATGCTTAACCTAAGGACCAAAACTGAGAAGTAAATAACAGGCAATTTTAGAAGTATATATTGAACCATGGAAAGATAAAAGCCATGAAGTTTTCAATCAGTAATTCTTTGCGTGGCAGCTTACTTTTAATAGCTTTCGTCTTTCAATTTTTACATTCGCCAGCATGATGAACTTTCTAAATAAACTCACCGGTATCGGCCAAGAACAAAGGGAAGTTGAAGATGTATTTTGTGAGTTGATTTAAAACAGTCGATATAGTTTACTAAATGATTAATACGCTAAAATTATTTGCTAAAGAAGAAGGCGATTCACAGGAACTGTCTTTCCGGAAATTGCTGATACTGCTGATTGCTTCTATGTGCAGTGCTTGCGGTATCGTATGGTCCGCGCTCTATGTTTATGTTTTTGGAATTGGGTTGATTGCCTTTCTCCCTTTAGTATTTGTTGGGGTGGTCGGTTCATCAATCGTTATTGCACACTATTCTAAGAATTACAAAATTTTGGTTTACGCTCAACTCACGTGTATCATGTGGGTGACAGCATTTATTCAATGGACTATCGGTAGCATGGACCAAAGCGGTTTGGTAATTTCATGGGCTTTCCTTGGCCCGCTGGGTGCGGTTATCTTTCTATCTATCAGGCAATCCGTTTTCTGGATGCTGATGTTTCTTTTCATTCTGGTAGTGTCAGCTGTATTTGAACCGGCTTTGCTAGGGTACAAGTCTTATGTTTCAAATGGCGTAAGAACTCTGTTCTATATTATGAATATAGGCACCTCTTTAACCGTTGTTTTTGCCGCTTCTGCCTGGTTTATGAATAGTATACAACAGGAAAAGAAACGTTCTGATAGTTTGTTGTTAGATATTCTTCCTGCTGAAGTAGCAGAGGAATTGAAAGTAAAAGGATACTCAGATGCTAAACAGTTTGATGAGGTAACCGTTCTGTTTACTGATTTCAAGGGGTTCACTACGCATGCCGAAAATCTATCGGCACATGATTTAGTAAAAGAGATTAACGAATGTTTCAGTGCTTTCGACAATATTCTTCATAAGCACAACATCGAAAAAATAAAAACGGTAGGCGATGCTTACTTAGCCGCAAGTGGTTTGCCGGTGGCTAATCCTAATCATGCAAAAGACACGGTGAATGCTGCTATTGAAATCAGGAATTTTATGTTGAACCGCAGAAAAGAAAATCCGGATTCGTTTGAGGTGCGAATAGGAATTCACTCCGGTCATGTAGTTGCTGGTATTGTAGGAGTAAAGAAATTCGCCTATGATATTTGGGGCGATACGGTAAACACGGCAGCCCGTATGGAACAAAATAGTGAAGCCGGTAAAATCAATATTTCGGAAACGACTTATGGTTTAGTGAAAGATAAATTCAACTGCGAATACCGTGGAGAGATTGAAGCAAAGAATAAAGGGAAGTTGAAAATGTATTTTGTGGGTTGAAATAAAAGTGTTTCTTTCAAGTTACCAATCTACATAGTCATGGAAAGCTCAAATCCTAACTCAAAGGCAGAAGATAAAGAATCGCTTAAGACAAATCCATCAACTGAAGCGCATGATAAGCGAAGAAGAATTGGCTTTTTCCTAATAGGCATTGGTGCTTTTCTTTGCGTGTTTGGCTTTTTAATTACCATGGTTATGATATCGCAGGGGGCTAACTTTAATGTGGCCTTATATAGCACCACCGGTTTGGGTGGAGTTTCTTTGCTGGGAGGTCTTGTAGCGGTACTAGGGTAGAGTTTAGTAAACTAATTCCCCACCATCGAAAGCGTCTTTTTCAACGCGGCATCAATGTCGCGCTTAATTAAATCATCTACTCCGGGCAAACCACCCGAATAAGAACTAATGATTCTTCCATCGCGACCAACTACTAAGTGAGTAGGATAGATTTCAACTTTCAGCGCATCTGTCAATGCCGTTGCATGAGGGCAAACCGTATAGTTGAAAGGATGAGTGTTGATGAAATGCGAAACCGAATCGCGGTAGTCAGTAGTGGGCGCAAGAAAAACAACATCGGATGTTGATGCATAGTTATTGCTCAATTCATTGAGCAAAGGAATTTCATTAATACACGTTTTGCAGTTTCCATACCAAAAACAAAACACCGTCACTTTTCCTTTCACATCATCAGAAGTAATCAACTTGCTGTCTAAAGTTCCCAGTTCAAAATTAGGAAGCGCTTGACCAATCAATGGCTTCGGAAGATTTTCTGTGCCGGGAGTGCGCATGTATGTTTCGCGTTTACCCGCATCTTCTTTTTTGACTGCGCGAAGTTTGCATTCAATCGCATTGCCATGCGTGTCTTTCACTAAGTCAATAGTGTATTGCCCGGTTGCCATCATTTTCATTACAAAAGCATAAGGCACGCGCTGACCGCTCATGTCCTTTACTACCGTGTTTTCATCAATAGAAACAGTAAAGTCAGTGCGTTTAGTGGTTGATGCCATTTGCGAAAATGTTGTGGCAAATACGAAACTTAAGAATAAGGTAAATAGAGGTTTCATTTTAAAAATTTCCGCTAAGATAAATTCAATGCAAACCCCTGTCAAGTCAAAAGAGGGCTAATTATCGGGTGTTCAAAATGCTTTGGGGCACTTATTTATGCGGTGGTCTACGCATCACAAAATCATTCATAAAATATCCTCCGCCAATATCGAAGTCGCCAACGGTTTCAATAATGAAGCCTACTTTGAAATAAAAATTGATGGCTTTATAATTGGTTCGATTTACCTGTAGCTTTATTGGCTTTGAAGAATCTATTTGTGAAAGCAGATAATCAAAAAATTGTTTTCCTATTCCGCTGCGGTGTTTAGAAACATCGAGATAAAATTTGTGCAGATAATAGAATTCATCTTTCCATTCAATAGAAGCATAAGCTACTGCCATATTACCGCTATAAGCGAGAAAATATTTTTCACCACTTTTCATTCCTTCTTCAATTGCTCTTGTAGAATACCGATTGAGCAACATAAATTCTATTTGCTCCATGCTAATAATTGCCGGATAATGTTCGCGCCATATTTTTTGCGCGAGTTCATTTATGAGTGGAATGTCTTCTGCTGTTGCTTGTCTGAATTGTAATTTCATTTCCGAAACTGAAAATAAAAAATGACTTTTGAATTAATTTTTGTGTTCACAGCTGAAGCTAAATCCCAAATTCTACCTTCCAACTAAATACGGGAACAATTCCCAGATTCCTTTTTGTAACAATCATTTTTTTTTCGGGGTCGTAAAGTTTGTAAGCCACGTTTTCGCGGTTTATGATGTTTTGCGCATCAAAGCCAAGCACCCAGGAGTATTTCTTTTTGTTGCGTCTGAAACTTACACCAAAGTCAACACGAAAATAGTCGGGAAGTTTTTCGGTAAATGCTTCATTGGTTTTATAAACCGTTTGATTAGCTGCGATTGATTTTTCTAAATCAACAGGAGTAACTCTGTTTCCTCCGCGCCAAATAATTTTTGCATTTACACCAATGCTGTTGTTTTTCTTTTTCCCAACAACAAACTCTTTTCCGCCTAAAGCATTTACTACGTAGTTGACGTTATAAGCTGTATTGCGCCAAACATTGTCAGCTCCTTTATATTTTGAATTGAATAGTGAAGTGGTAAACATGAAGAAGTAATTCTTTGAGAAATATTTCTCCAGAGTAATTTCCAAACCGTAGTTGTAACCTGTGCCTTTATTCTGCAAGGGAATATTTACAAAACCGTCATCATAATTTACAATGGAGAAAGTTCTATTGGCAGAATCTGTCCCAATTGGAATGCTGAAGAGGTACTGCACATAGGCTTCGGCTTTGAAACGAAAATCCTTCTTGAAATTTAAATTGTAGCCTGCTACAACATGCAGTGCGCGCGAAAAATCAAGATTTTTATTCGGGAAATTATTTTGTGTGGCGTTACCCGCATACGAAACGTAAGTGCTTACAGCATCCACACGGCTGTGTAAACCCAGACCAAAGCTAAGTGTGTTGTTTTCTTTCACGCGCCACTCACCACTCATGCGCGGCTCTACGTAAAATTTATTGTTGAGAAAGGAGAAAAGAAAATGCACTCCTGTGTTCAATTGAAAGCGTTCGGTGAAACGATGTTTCCATTGCGCATAAGCTTGAAACATCGATGTATTGCCAGTGTTTTTTACCTGCGTTTCGGTTTTTGATGAGAGGTAAGAGAACGCTTCGCTGTAAAGTTTGTAATCAATATTGCTATAGATAATACCCACACGAATAGTATTCATCACATCTAATTTCGAATTGAGCATCATTGCTCCGCGAAATGTTTTGTAGATAAATTTCTGGTCGTTGATATTGAACTTTTTGAAATCGTAATCGAGCGTGTCGTCAGTGCTGGTGTTGTTGGTGTAGCTGTAACTAAGAGTAGTTTTCAAATATGTCCGATTGTCTTTCAGCAATAGCAAATGAGTTAAACCTGTAACCCCCATCATTTGCTTTTGCGCAAATTCACTTTTATCAGAAAGAGTTTTCCAGGAAGATGAATCGTGTTTTGCATAATCGCCCAAACTGCTCATGCCCCCAATACCGAAAATGGTAAACGTTCCTATTTTTTTAGTGGGGAAATAAAAATTGAAACATAAGTCCTGATACTTCGGAGTTACGTTGCCACCAATTTTAAAACCAAGGAGTGCAAAAAGTTCGAGTGTAGAATAACGGTAGTTAATCAGATAAGAACCTTTATATTTTTTACTAAATGGACCTTCGAGTGTTGTCTCTGCACCTAACACACCCACCTTCAAAGCAAACTCCCATTTTTCAGAATTTCCTTTTCGCAAGTTCACGTCAAAAACTCCGGAGAGTGCGTTACCGTATTCGGCAGCAAAAGCACCTGAATAAAAGTCAGTGTTGGTGAGCATGTTCGATGAAAGAATACTCACACCGCCACCTGTAGAACCTTCACTTCCTGCAAAATGATTCGGATTTGGAATTTCAACTCCTTCCATGCGCCACAACAAACCGCGCGGAGAATTTCCGCGCACAACAATCTGATTGTTTTCATCATTAGCAGTTACCACTCCTGCAAAACTTTGCGCCATACGTGCAGGGTCGTTTTGTGTGCCTGCATAACGATTCATTTCTTCAGCGGAAAAAGAACGGGCACTTATGGGAGCTAAATCATTATTGGCTTTTGATTTATCGCGCTGGTAAGTAATTTCAACCGCGTTCATCTTCGTAATTTTCTCCTGCATTTCTATGGTCAGAAAAATTTCTTTGCCTGAACTAACGAGCACTTCGTTCACCGATGCATCTTCATAACCAATGTATGTGAACTTGATATTGTGTCGACCAACCGACACATTACCAATTATGAAATTTCCATCCAAATCAGTTGTAGCTCCCTGAGGCGGATTAGAATTAATTACCAATACATTCACGCCCGCTAAAGGTTGTTTGCTGTCTTTATCGGTAATTTTTCCTTTGATATTTTTTGTAAAAGATTGCGCGTTAACAATGGATGAGGCAAGAAAAATTAAAAAGAGAAATGCAACGCAGCGCATGAATAATTTTGTCTTTGGATTGGCGGGTGAATGTAATTTATTTGAAACCAGATTTAATTTTTCATAGGTGAAGAGAAGCTTATCGGTTAGTGTTTTAATTCTGGTGCTTAGTGTTTTATTGAACAATTGCAAAAGCAAATGCGCTGACACGAGTTGCATGCATGGGGGAGTTTGCAATGATGGCAGTTGCGATTGCAAACTTTGGTATGGAGGTAAAAATTGCGAGCAGCCATGCGCCTTGGGTTATGGTGGTGATAACTGCAACGTGCTTGTACGCGAAAAATTTATTCGCACGTGGAGTGCTATAACAACTTCAACCGCAGGAACAAAAAATCATTCATTGCAGATAAAGGCAGGTCCAAGTTTGTCAACTTTTTACATTGCTAATTTCAATGGCGATTCATTTACGGTTATTGCAACTGTTTCCAATAAATATACCTTCGACATTTTTACACAAAATGCCACCGGACATTATACCGGCACAGTAAGCGGCTCGGGTTATTTGAGTAGCTCTAAACTGGCAATCGATTTAACCATACAAAACGGCACTCATTATTTTACCAACTGCAATCCTTGAAGAATACTCCTGAAATAATTTTTTATGATGATGATATACTGGTGGTCAACAAACCATCGGGTATTACTGTCATTCCTGACCGCATACATACCGAGCGTGAAACGCTTCAAAATATTTTTGAAAAGGATTTTGGAAAATTATTTATAGTGCATCGTATTGACCGCGGCACCAGTGGTATACTTTGTTTTGCACGAAACGAAGCTGCACACCGGCATCTCTCTTTGCAGTTTCAGAATCATGAAGTGAAGAAAAAATATCTGGCTTTTGTTTCGGGAAGAATGAAGTCTGCTTCAGGAGAAATTGATTTGCCTATTGCTGAAAGCAAAACAAAACCGGGAACCATGCTCATTAACAAGCGAGGGAAAAACGCACTCACGCTTTATGAAGTGGAAGAACAATTTAAACATGCTGCACTGTTGAAAGTGGAAATTAAAACAGGGAGAACGCATCAGATACGAGTTCACTTAGCCTATTTGGGAAACCCACTTTTGGTGGATGAAGTTTATGCTAATACGGAAGCTTTCTATTTCTCAAAGCTCAAAAAAAATTACAAGGCAAGTGGCGAGGAAGAGCGTCCTACTATTTCGCGGTTAACACTTCATGCGTATGAACTTACGTTTACACATCCGGTAAAAGGAACTGAAATTACTTTACATGCTCCGCTGCCAAAAGACATGGAAACGCTACTGAAACTGTTGCGTAAATACGATGCATAATTTTAGATTCACGCTCTCAAAAATTTTGTTTATGAAAAAATCTATCTCTCCTTTTATTGCTGTGCTGTTTTTGTTAGTTGCAATTTCTGCACAAGCCCAAGACAAAGGCACGCAAACGCAAGAAGAAAAAGAACAATTAAATAAGCCTCAAAATTTACGTCCATCAAACGCGACTAAGGAAGCGCAGGGTCAACGCAAAGAATATGAAGGCAAGCAGAAAGAAAAAGTGGTTGCAGATGGCGACCAGCCGGTAATTGTAAACAAAGCCAAGGAGTTCAAGGAAAGTCCTTTTGAAACTTTCAAGCTCGATTTTATTGAAATGCTATGGAGAACTTACCCGGGCTGGGCTACTTCATCGGGCTTTCATAAATATGATTCACTGTTAGTGATTCCTGATAAAGAATCGCGCGAAACCGAATTACGGTTTTGTAAAACTGTTGATGGTTGGATGCAAAGACTCAATTTCGATTCGCTCAAACCAAATGAGAAAACCGATTACCGTTTAGTAGAAAATTTTTTGGCAGGTGTTCGGTTCAATGTAAATGAGTTTAAGAGTTATGAGTGGGATCCATCTTCGTACAATATTGGCGGAAGCATTTTTGATATTCTGGATTATAACAGAATTGCATTGAAGGATAAAATACTTTCACTAAAAAAGAAGTTAAGCTTAGTTCCTGAATATTACAAAGCAGCACAAGCAAACATTACCAACCCTACAAAAGAGCATACGCAACTTGCTATAAAACAGAATGAAGGTTCGCTTTATTTCTTTGATAAAGTATTGCCCGATTCATTGGCAAAATCGGGATTGAATAGTGTGGAGCAAAGAGAGTTTAAAGCCAATGCAGATAAAGCAAAAGCTGCGGTGCAAGGCTATGTTAGTTTTCTGAAAAGCATTTTGCCTGAAACGGAAAAAGATGCAGCACACAGTTTCAGAATAGGCAAAGAACTATACCAGAAGAAATTTGCACTTGACATCAATTCGCAATATACAGCAGAGGAGATGTATAAGAAGGCTGAGCAGCGCAAAGAATTTGTGCAGGGCGAAATGTTTACGATAACACAGAAGCTTTGGAGCCCACATATGGGCACTAAGGAAATGCCTAAAGACAAACTTGTAGCGGTGAAGGAATTGATTGATGCCTTGTCGGTGAAACATTGCAAGCGAGAAGATTTTATGACGACTATAGAAAAGCAATTGCCGGAGTTAACGAAGTTTATTAATGAAAGACAGTTGATTGATTTGGATTCGACCAAGCCGTTGAAAGTGCGCAAAACACCGGAGTATATGGCAGGCGTTGCCGGAGCAAGTATTAACTCGCCAGGTCCTTACGACCGCACGGGAACTACATATTACAATGTAACTCCCTTGACTAATTACACCCCAGAACAAGCAGAAAGTTATTTGCGAGAATACAACGACTATGTGTTACCGATATTGAATATTCATGAGGCAATACCCGGACATTATACACAAGGTATTTATGCTAACCGTTCAGCTAGTATGATTAAAACCATTCTTGGAAACGGAGCTACGATTGAAGGATGGGCTTGTTATGTAGAGCGTATGATGATTGAGCAGGGCTTTCATGATTCGCCAGAGATGTTGTTGTTTTATTACAAGTGGAATTTGCGCGAAGCGTGCAACTTTATTCTCGACTATAATGTTCATTGCAATAACTGGAGTGAAAAAGAAGTGCGCAATTTGCTCGTGAATGAAGCTTTTCAACAGGAGACGGAAGCTGCGGAAAAATATAAGCGCGTTACGTTGAGTCAGGTGCAGTTGACGAGTTACTTTACAGGGCTTACCGAAATTTATGAGCTGCGTGAAGAGTTGAGAGCTAAACTTGACAAACGATTTACGCTAAAAAAATTCCACGAAAAATTTCTGAGCTTTGGCTCGGCACCGGTGAAAGAAATTCGTACGTTGCTGATGAGAAACAGATAAAAAGACAAACGTCTTTTTTTACTGCTTATTAAATTTCCATTTTACGCTGTGCAGATAAGGCACAGCTACTCCAATAGCAGCTCCTACTAAGTAGCCCGTGATTACGTCTGTCCAATAATGTTTGCCGGCTTTGTAGCGAAGCACTCCTGTGAGAATAGGCAAAGCCGCACACAGCGACCACACCACAGGTTTCAATTTTGAATTTGGATTGTACGTGGCATAAGTAGCGGCAAAGAAAAAGCTCATGGACGAGACAGTAGAAGTATGCCCGCTGAAGAATGATTTGAAATTATCTTTCTTGAGTTTTTGCGAGATGGGCACATCGGGATTGTAAACCAAGGGGCGCGGACGATGAATGGTTTCTTTAAACAAATTGGTGACGGCAATGTTGAGTGCAAATACTTCGGCTGTCATTACTGCAATTTTTCCAAAGTCTTTTCTTGAGTTGGGATTGATGAGATGCAAGAGCGGCAAAGCGATTGCTGCATACATAGTGGCATCGCTTATGTAGCCGCAGGTTTTTGAGTTTTGATAAGTGGCACCGCGGTCGAATTTGTTGATGGAGTTGCGGTCGAGTTTGAGAATGCTTTCCTGTGAAGGAAGTGAATGGGTGGTGCCGAGTAAATACGATGTGCCGAGCAAGCCAATGGCGTTTGTGCCTAATGGCATATCAACCGCAAGCGAAAGTTTGTAAGGCGAAGTGAAGGGTGCCTGAGCGTTTGAAAAAATACTCAGCTGAATGCTGAGTGCGAGAAGGAGGATTTTTCGAAGCATGGTGCAATAATAAAAAGAAAGGGGCGAGGGCGCGCGCAGGATGCCGAAGCGGAGGCTTCAGGAGGAAAGAAAATCTAAAATATCTTTTGATTAGCGATTGAAGATTAACGATTGCAGAATGCAGAAGTGAATACAAAAACGATTTAACCCAAAGAAGAGTTGCAGTATTTATTTGGCAGGTTGTTATAGCGTTGCGGGAAATGAAAATATGCCTGTTGCATTTTAAATTACGGGGGTTGTATTTGAAAATAGCCTTGGTGGATTTACCAATATGCTCCATGTATTCTGTTGTATGACTGTTGTATTTTGAAATAGACTTGAAGTATTCAGTAGTACTGCTGTTGTAATTTGAAATACTCTTGAAGGAGTTTAAAGTATTGCTGTTGTACTGCGCAGTACGCTTCATGCATTCAAAATACGGTTGTTGTAAAGGTTTTTTAATCAAAATGCCCCATGAAGGGGCATTTTTGATTGGGAAACAGGAGGCGTTTAAAGGTGCAGGGCTTTATCGAGAGGTTTGGTGAATTTGAGGGAGGTGACGAGTTTTTTATCGGTGGCGGAAAGGGTGGTGATGCCGGAAACGTAGGTTTTGATTTTTGCGGCTATGTCGTAAAGCCCTGTTTCGGGAGCGTAAAGTTCTGTGTCGCGGTTTTTGAGTGCAGTTGAATAAGGTTGATATGCGGTAGCCACAGCGGTGTTCACTACTGCAAGGTCTGCCGCGCCTGCCTGAAGGTTAGCCACTTTTATTTCTACTTCATTGGGGGTGTATTGGGGAGTGGCAGCGAGGAGGGCAATAAAGTCAACGATGTTTGCCAGACGCATGTCGTAGCTTTGCTGGGAGGTGGAGTGTGAATCGGGTGTGGGTTCGCTACCACCTGTTTTCTTTTTTGGAGGGCGGTTGGTGCCTTTTATTTTTTTGAGGAGGGTGAAGGCATCGTTAACAGTGGTGTCGGAAACGCCATCGCTTGATTTGAGCACTTTGAAGGCACTGGTTAAGATGGCGTTTACGGGAGCGAAGGAGGTTTTGCGCAAGTCAATGGCATCTTTGTAAGGTTTGTGAACGGGTTCAACGGCTTTTACGGCTAAGTCGCTGGCGGTGAATTTGGGTGTGATGGCTGCAATAACGAGTTTTGGGTTGGCGGGCGCGTAAGCGGCACCATAGCCTGTAACGAAGGTTTTGATTTTGCCAAAGTTGGCTACATTTTTTGCGTGTCCTGTTTCCATGTTGAAGATTTTTAGCCCTTCTAATTCAATCTTGGTTTTTGTTTAGAACCAGAAGAGTGAGTTATGAAATGTTGTTTTCTGAATGTTGATGCAAAAGAAAAAAGAGTTTTTGAGATTGAGAAATTTTTTTTTGGAGGGGGTGGAACTCGCATTGCGTAGGGAAGTAAGAAGGAGAGAGTGCCTAGACGAAAATAGTTGTTGGTGACGTCCGCAGAGACTGCGGGACTAAACACCAACAACGGCAAAAAGAAAATTTTTTGGAAAGGAAAAGGAAGTTTAGATTTGCATGAGAATAGCTGTTGGTGACGAACCGCAAAGGCGATACTAAAACACTAACAATAGCAAATATGAGAACCTATCTATACTCTGTAAATAAAAGTACCTTCTTAACAGAAGGGAAAAAATATGAGCTTAAAGGCGATGTAGTTTATTCGCTTGACCCAACAAAACCAATCGCACTTTTTACTGTTGTGGGAAACTTGATTTACCCTACCGCAATTAATACCATGGCAATACCTGGGCAACCTTATTATTACATTAAAGAGAATATGGTCTATCCATCTACTGGGCATCCTAATACTATTTCCATCACACCTGAATTAAAAATTGTACAGGAGGAATAACTACTGATTACGCAAGACTTCTTCCTAGTAAATAAGAAATGGAAACATTGTTGTATGAAAAATATTTTTTCTCTTTTCTTTCCGCTAATATTTTCGTTATGTATTGCTGCTCAAGCACCATATATTGAGTGGCAAAAATCATTGGGTGGATCAAATGGCGAGGTTGCAAGGTCAATCCAGCAAACTTACGATGGAGGATATATTGTTGCGGGGTATTCTTTATCAAATAGCGGAGATGCATCAGGGTTACATAGTGGATTTTTCTGGGATTATTGGATAGTAAAGTTAAATAGTTTAGGTGCTATCCAATGGCAGAAAATGCTTGGTGGAACGAATACTGATTTTGCCTACTCTATTCATCAAACACAGGACAGTGGTTATATTGTTGCAGGATACGCTGACTCATTTAACGGAGATGTAACAGGTCATCATGGCAACAGTGGTAATCCGCAACATGACATTTGGATTGTGAAATTAGGGCTAATAGGTAATATACAATGGCAAAAAACGCTAGGTGGATCAAGTGTAGATATTAGCTATGATGTACGACAGACAACTGACGGAGGATACATTGTAGCTGGGATACCAGTTTCCACAGATGGTGATGTAATAGGGCTACATGGTTCTTCATCAGATTACTGGTTAGTAAAATTAGATGCATCAGGAAATATTCAATGGCAAAAATCCTTAGGTGGTAATGGTGCAGATAGAGTAATGTCTATTGGGCAAACATTTGATGGCGGATATATCATGGCGGGTTTAACTGGCTCTTTTGATGGTGATGTTACAGGTCATAATGTAGGTGTAAGTAGCGACTATTGGATTGTGAAAGTAGACACATCAGGCAGTATAGAATGGCAAAAATGTTTTGGTGGCTATGGTGCAGATGAGGCACGTGCTGTCCAGCAAACTACAGATGGTGGTTATATTGTAGCAGGCATATCTGGATCAAATGACGGAGATGTTACTGTAAATTTAGGTGGCGAAGATTATTGGGTAATGAAATTAAGCAGTACAGGAATTCTGCAATGGCAAAAATCACTTGGGGGCATATACAATGACGAAGCGAACTCTATACAACAGACGACAGATGGAGGATACATTGTAGGTGGGTGGACTGAGTCTGACGATCATGATGTAACAGGCCTACATCATGGAATTGGATGTAGTGGATGTTTTACTCAAGATTATTGGGTTGTAAAATTAGATGCTAACGGAAATATACAATGGCAAAAAGCATTAGGTGGTGAAGGTTCTGAGGAGGCATATTCTGTTATTCAATCTTTAGACGGGGGTTACGTTGTTGCAGGTTTTTCAGAATCGATTACTGGTGACGTAACTGGACATCACGGTAGTGCTGGAAGTGGCTATCATGGGGAGGATAATGCATCAGATTTCTGGATAGTTAAATTAGGAGTGGTTTCAAACATAAATGAAACTGAAAGCACGACTGCCTTTAAAATATATCCAAATCCAACTACCGACCAATTATTTTTAGAAACCAATGGGACAGAAGTGCAACTAGTAAACATTTACAACATTACTGGTGCTTTGGTAAACCAAGCCACACAATTGCAAAACAAAAACATTGATGTTAGCCAGTTGGCGCAAGGTGTTTACATAGCCGAAATAAAAACTAAAGAAGGTAGTGTAAAGAGAAGGTGGGTAAAGATGTAACCTGACGGCTCCTACGGAGCGTGAGTGATTTGTGTTTTTCATTTTCTACAAATAGAATGCTCCGCTGGAGCAAATACAAATTTGGATTTAACTCCGTAAGGAATTTTCTGTTTCTAGTATTTGTTCGAGCAAATGCATTCCACCCTCGTCACGCGCAGAGCCGCGTGCCACTCCCGCCAGCGGGAGACAAATGCAAATACAAAAGACAGAACCGGCTGTTTGTATTCGGGTTAGGGATAGAACGGAAATCCTTTTTTGTTTCAAAAAAGATTGCAGTGAAAGCCCGACCCGAGGCTTTGCGAGGGTAACCCAATAGCTATTTTATTCTTCGCTTGAACTCTTGAAGCCCTTCATGATGCCGCGGACAGATTCGCGGATGAAGTTGACGATTTCGTCTTTGTCGGCACTTGATTCAATATCGGCATCAATGTATTTGAGGGCGGTGCTGGTGTTGAAGCCGCGGATGTAGAGAATGCGGTAAACATCGAGTATCTCGTTGATTTGCTCGGTGGAGTAGCCGCGTCTGCGCAGGCCAATGGAGTTGACACCCGCGTAAGTAGTAGGGTGGCGGGCAGCGCGCACAAAAGGCGGAATATCTTTATTGACTAAGCAGCCTCCACTCACAATTACGTGGCGACCGATTTTTACAAATTGCTGAAAGTTGGTGGAGCCACCGAGGATGGTGTAATCGCCTACTTCTACATGTCCCGCGAGGTTGGCGTTGTTTGCCAGCACGCAGTTGTTGCCAATTACGCAATCGTGTGCAATGTGCACGTAAGCCATCAGCAAGGTGTTGTTGCCAATGACGGTTTTCATAGAAGCTTCGGTTCCTTTGTTTACAGTAACGTATTCGCGAATGGTAACGTTATCGCCAATAACCACCTGCGATTTTTCGCCTTTGTATTTTAAATCCTGAGGAATAGCAGAGATAACGGAGCCCGGAAATATTTTGCAGTTTTTGCCAATGCGCGCACCTTCCATAATCGTCACGTGCGGACCAATCCAGGTTCCTTCGCCAACTATTACATCTTTCGAAATAGTTACAAACGGTTCTACCACTACGTTATCGGCTACTTCGGCTTGGGGGTGGATATAGGAAAAAGGTTGGTTCATAGTTTCTAATTCGGAAATTCGGAAATTCGGAAATTTGGAAATGGGAATACAGAAAGCAGAATCGTTAGGTTTTTCATTTTCGAATTTTCAAATTCTCACATTCTCGAATTTACTTCCCGTCTTTGCGTTGAATCTTTGCCATCAGTTCGGCTTCGCTAACCAATTTATTACCCACGTAAGCGCGACCTTTCATTTCAATAATTCCTCTGCGCATAGGCGAAAGCAATTCCATTTTAAAAAGAATGGTATCGCCCGGCACTACTTTATGTTTGAATTTTACTTTGTCGATTTTAATGAAGTAAGTATCGTAGTTCTGCGGGTCGGGAAGTTTATGCAAAACGAGAATACCACCTGTTTGTGCCATGGCTTCTAACTGCAACACACCGGGCATTATCGGATTGCCGGGAAAGTGACCACGAAAAAACTCTTCGTTCATGGTTACGTTTTTTACGCCCACCACTTCGTTATCGTTGAGCGAAATAATTTTATCAATCAACAAAAACGGATAACGGTGCGGAAGAATTTTTTCGATGCCTGTAGAGTCGTAAACAGGAGGAACGTTTTGGTCGTATGCCGGAGCAGGGTCTTTCAATCGTTCCTGTTTAATGTGTTGCTTTAAAATTTTGGCAAACTCCACATTGTGTTTGTGTCCGGGTTTGGTGGCTATGATGTTGGCGTTGATTGGAGTTCCTATCAATCCCAAATCGCCTACAACATCTAAAAGTTTATGGCGGGCAGGCTCGTTGTGATGATGTAATTCCACATTGTTCAGAATGCCTTCTTCTACTACTTTAATATCGGGCTTGTTGAAGAGGGCTGCGAGTTTCACGCGCTCTTCTTCGCTAACAGGTTTGTCAACTACTATAATCGCATTGTTCAAATCGCCACCGCGTATTAAACCTGCTTCATACAACATTTCGAGTTCATGCAAAAAGCAAAACGTGCGGCTTGGAGCAATTTCTTTTTTGAAATCGTTCATCTTGTCCATGGTAGCATGTTGCTGACCGAGGACTTCGCTTTTGTAATCAATGAGTGCAGTAACTTTATAACGGTTCGAAGGCATGGCTAGATATTCAACGCCACTGTCTTTATCTGCATAATGAATGTTCTGACGCAATTCAAAAATATCGCGCTCTTCGCTTTGTTCCTGAATGCCGGCTTTCTCTAAAGCTTCAACAAAATATCGGGCACTTCCGTCAATGATTGGAATTTCTATGCCGTCCACCTGCACTAAACAATTATCAACCTGCATACCAATGAGGGCACTCATTAAATGCTCTACTGTGGCTACCATAGCCGCTCCTTTCTCTAAAGTAGTTCCGCGCTGAACGGTAGTAACTAAATCGCAATCGGCATTGATGATGGGCTTTTCAGGTAAATCAATACGCTGAAACTTGATGCCGTGGTTAGGCGGGGCAGGAAGAAATTTCACCGTCACGTTTTGACCCGTGTGCAAGCCAACGCCTGTGAGCGAAATCTCTTGTTTAATTGTTTGTTGTAAAGAATGCGTCATTAACGATTTCTAAAGGGTGACAAAACTATTATTTTACATCACATTAAATACCCGATTAACGTAAACTGAACTATTTCTTCTCCTCTAATTTTTTCTCCAAATCCTTTACCCGCTGAATTAACTGCGGCAAAATTTTCATGGAAGCCAAAATGCGGTAATGCTCACGCGCATCAATAGCCGGTGCACCCGAAACTCCTTTTCCTTTTTCGGTAATATCGCGAATGACCGCGGCTTGCGCTTGTATCTTCACTCCATCGGCAATTGTAAGGTGACCCGTAATACCTGCCTGCCCACCAATCATTACATTCTTTCCAAATTTTGTAGAGCCAGAAATTCCTGCCTGTGCAGCAATAACAGTGTTGTCGCCTATCTCAACATTGTGTGCTACCTGAATCAGGTTATCAAGTTTAACTCCGTCACCAATTTTGGTGGAACCCATTACCGCGCGGTCAATACAGGTGTTTGCTCCGATTTCTACATCGTTGCCGAGAACTACATTTCCCGTCTGCGGAATTTTTTTGAAAACGCCATCGGGCTGGGGAGCAAAACCAAAACCATCGCTGCCTATTACACAACCAGAATGAAGAATTGTTCTGCTGCCTATTTTGCAATCGTGGTAAACAGAAACGTTTGCGTAGAGAATTGTATCGTCCCCAACTTCTGCATTGTCACCAATAAAACAATTAGGATAGATGGTTACGTTCTTTCCAATCTTTACGTTCTCGCCTACATAACTGAAACTGCCGAGGTGAAAGTTTTCTGCGTAAGTTGAATTCTTACCGATGTGTGCATGCTCTTCAATACCCGAAGTTTTTGAATTGCCATTCATGGAAGCATAGAGTTCCATAAGTTTTTGAAACGCCTGATACGGTTCCTTAACACGAAGCGCAGCAGTGATATTCGCTGCGTTGTATTCAAGTGTTTCATCGCAAAGAAGAATACCCGCCTTTGCAGTTTGCGCATAATGAAAATATTTTGGGTTGCCGAGAAAGCAGAAAGAATCCTTGTCGGCTTCTTCAATTTTGGCGAGTTTATTCACCCTCGCTTCGGGGTTTCCTTCCAGTTTTGCATTGAGCAAAACCGCTAATTCCTTCGCTGTAATCTCCATCTCGGGTTCTTGAATATGCACGTTTAACGCGCCTATTATTTTTTATTGTGTGTGCGAAGAAAATATTTTTCAACTATGGCTTAACGGCCAACCGGGCTAAAGCCAGCATGAATCTTTTTCCGGCATTGCCCCTACTTCCATATTTACTACCGTTGCGGAAACTATCGAAATAGAGTTGAGAATACATGGAAGCAAAAGCAGCGCACTTATTATGTCCGTATTTTTTTCCGCCCTCTTGAAGTATAATGTGCTTAGCACCCATTTTCTTCATCCCATCGCGAGCCACAAACGAATTTTTGTAATTCACCTGTTCGTCTTTATCGCAGTAACATAGCTGAATAGGGTTTTCAGGTTTCCAGTGGCAGAGTGAATTATCGGCAAGTGCTTTATTAAGAGCGAAATTAGGGTCAGTAAGGAATAGATTAACAAAGGTATCGCGAACCATATCTTTTGGAATTTCAGGCAGTACCTTATCTATATCTCTAAAGCTATGCGAGCCGTCAAACATGGCCGGTATAATTGAATCGTAAGGAGCCTTATAAATGGTATTGATGTCCGGAACCATTTGATATACTTCGTTTAAGCCGCGCAAAAGAAAAGGCAAATAATGCGGGTGACCATACTTTCTAAACATTATTTCACTTTGCACGCCTGCCATATCATAAGCTCCACTATTACCGGAACTTGCAGTTACTTTTAAATCAGGATAGCTTTCCTGAATATACTTGTTGGTAGCTACTGCTGCATAGCCACCTTCGGAGTAACCGGTTAGAAATAATTGGCTATTTAGTTCAAACTTCAGTGAATCCTTTAATTCACGCGCAGCATAAACCATATCTACACTTGCCTGACCTAAAGATTTGTATTGCTGATACAGGTGAAACTTATCACCATGACCTAATCCTATATAATCGGGCTGAAGAACCAGGTAACCGTCAACCGCTAAACCAAGGCATATATAATCTACTCCGCCAATATCTTTCTTCCTACCTTTCTCCACACGCGTTCCGTGATGATAGACTACTTCGGCCATGGGTTTATTGTAGCCACGGGGTACAAACACTAAACCCGAAGCGAGAATACACGAACTATCAATCCAACAGGTTTTATAAGTGATGTCATAAATGTCAATATCATACTTTGGATTCAGTATGGCTTTAGGAACATGATTCTTCTTCATTTTCTCCCGCAGTTCCTCCTTTGTAACGGTGTTCCAAATTTTGTAGGAGATAAGTTTGTTACCGGTAAAGTCTAAAGCAAATGCTTGGAGAGAAATAGCGAGAGAGGCGAGGAGAAGGATTTGTTTCATTAAGTTGTATTGAACTTTATTTGTGGTGAGAGAATTAGTAATTAAGGTTGGCTCCCCAGATAATACGACAGACTTCAAATTTGTTTGGAGTAATTTTAAAAGCTATCACCCAGCCATTATGGGAATAACAAGAGTAATTCCACCGTGCGAGTTGTGGTGCTTTGCAAAGAGAGAATTTGGCTTTTGATTCAGCCAATGAACGAATCGTAAGTCGAACTTTTTCCGCCCATCTCTCTCCGCTTCCTTCAGTATTTTCACTTTCAATAAACGAAGCACTTTTCTGCAGAGAATTGATGGCCCGCTTACGATAACTAATCACCATTCTTTTTCGATTTGCGATACTTCACCAATTCTTCTTTAACCATTCTGAACGCTTCTTCTTCTGTATAGCTTTCACCATCATCCTCTGCCAACCACCTTTCAATTTGTTCCGGAGTAGCATTAGCTCCGGGCAATGCCATTTCTTCATCAGTAAGTCTACGTTCTTCCTTAGTGCTTATCCCCATTTCTTTAGCCATCTGAATTAGCTCATTAATTTTTTTCTTGGAAGAAGTAAGCGTAAGTGTGATTGTTTCCATACTCCAAATTTATAACAAGTTCTTCGGATAGAAAACATAATATTTTGTAACAGGAACAGAAAGCACCGAAATATTCAACTGGTCGCTTGCCTGGGCAATATCAATCACTTCGTTTTTGCCGAGCATAATATTGATTCGGTCTTCAGAAGGATTATAAGCGTAATTAGAGGTCGAGTCAGAAAAAACAAGATATCCTGCCTCTTCTTCGCTCACTTTAAATTTTTTCATGGCGCGCTCGTTCAACTCTTTTATCTTCTTGTACGAAAATGCTTTGTTGCTGATTTCAATTTTAAAAAGTTTGCGGTCGAGGATAGCTTCACAAAGCGTGCGCAACACTTTATCATTGCAATGCTGCCAGTACTTAAACGCAGCAAAAATATCTACATCATCTAACTGCGAATAGTAGTTCAACACTTTAGAATCCTTTTCAAAATCTTTAAGCTTTACCTTGTTGTGCAGGAAATATGCAAGCGCGGGTGAAGCATCTAATTTCTCTCCTTTCGCTATTAAATATTTTGCCCGCTCTATTGCCTTCACCATCATTTGCTCTACACACAAAACTGTTTTATGTAAATACACCTGCCAATACATCAACCTTCGTGCTATGATGAAACTCTCTATAGAGTAAATTCCCTTTTGCTCCACCACCAACTCATCGTGGCGCACGTTCATCATTTCAATAATGCGCTCATAAGAAATTGTTCCTTCGCTCACTCCTGTAAAAAATGAATCGCGGGTTAAGTAATCCAAACGGTCAACATCCAGTTGCGATGAAACTAGTTGATGCAAAAACTTCTTTTTATAACTGCCTTCAAAAATTTCAATTGCTAAACTCAACTTGCCTTTAAAGTGCTCGTTCAGTTTCTTCATATACATTTTCGAAAGTGATTCGTGATGAACGCCCTCTATCAAACTATGTTCAAGCGTGTGACTGAAAGGTCCGTGACCAATGTCGTGTAACAGAATCGCAATCTCAGCAGCCAACTCTTCTTCCTCCGAAATTTTAATGCCTTTAATTTTAAGAATGGAAAGCGCCTTGCGCATTAAATGAAAAGCACCAAGCGCATGATGAAAGCGCGTGTGAATAGCACCGGGATAAACATAATCGCTCAAGCCCAGCTGCTTGATTCTGCGCAGACGTTGAAAATACGGATGCTCTATAATATCAAACAGCAACTCGTGCGGAATGGTAATAAAACCGTGCACGGGGTCGTTGAATATTTTGCGTTTGTTCATTGGGGCAGCGAAGAAAAGTTTTATTCATAGAAACACAAAGTATTTTTCGTATGCCGATTTCATTTTCAATAAGTAAATAGTTTTGCGGCATGAAGAAAAACGAGGCACACAATCCCTGGACAAAACTTTCATCGGAAATAAAGTACGAGAACCCGTGGATAAAAGTGATTGAAGACAAAGTGAAAAACCCTGCGGGTAACGATGGTATTTACGGAGTGGTTCATTTTAAAACACATGCCATTGCCGTTATTCCGCTCGATGAAAACAACAACACCTGGATAGTGGGTCAATACCGATATCCGCAGGAAAGCTACGAATGGGAAATTGTTGAAGGCGGTTGCAAAGAAGGAACTTCGCCATTAGAAACAGCCAAGCGCGAATTGATAGAAGAAGCAGGATTATCAGCCGAGAACTTCGAACTGATTTTGGAAATGCAGCTTTCCAATTCATGTACCGATGAAGTTTCCTATACCTACATTGCCCGTGGTCTTACTTATGTAGGCGAGCGACCAGAAGAGGACGAACTCTTCATCATCAAGAAACTTCCGTTTGCGGAAGTTTATGAAATGGCAATGCGCGGTGAAATTCGTGACGGGCTTTCGGTAGCCAGTATTCTAAAGGCGAATATTTTATTGCAGGAAGGAAAGATTTAGAACCTCATACAAAAACAAAAGGCGGGACATTTGTCCCGCCTTTTGTTTTTTAACTAGCGATACTCTTATGAGTTTTCAATTTTTCTTTCTGTTTCTTAAGCTGTAACGACAAGGTTTGTAAAGCCAGGTCAGTACTTTGCTCAAAAGTTTTAGATGATTTGGTTACAAATAATGTTTTGCCGGGAACGTGAACTTTAATTTCCACTACTTTCTCTTTCACATTCTGCTTCGACTCCAGTTTTAAGAAAACCTCCGTCTCCACAATACGGTCAAAAAACGTTTCTAATTTGGTGAGCTTTTTATTAATAAACTCCACCAGTTGTGTTGATGCATCGAAATGCACCGGATGAATTACTACGTTCATAAGGAACAATTTTAAGGTTAGATAATTCGATTCGCAGTTCTAAGGTAGCAAAAACTTTTCCTGAACTTCTAATTAAAGGAACGTTTAATTCTGCAAAATGTTTTAATGTGCTTTACAAATTTGCTTTTGTTGCAAATAAAAAAGGCACCCTTTTGGAGTGCCTTTTATTTTTTGCGAGAAAGATTAATTACTTAATCTCTACTTCAGCGCCTACATCTTCTAATTTCTTTTTCAAGTCTTCAGCAGTTGCTTTGTCTGTTTTTTCTTTCACAGCCTTAGGAGCTCCGTCAACTAAATCCTTAGCTTCTTTCAAGCCAAGACCGGTAAGGTCTTTAACCACCTTAACCACGTTTAGTTTTTGCGCGCCTGCGCTTTTCAAGATTACATCAAACTCAGTTTTTTCAGCTACAGCTGCTGCTGCTGCTGGTCCTGCTGCTACAGCTACTGCTGCTGCTGCCGGCTCAATACCGTAATCTGCTTTCAAAATTGTTGCTAATTCCTGAACATCTTTAACCGTAAGGTTTACCAATGTTTCTGCTAATGCTTTTAAATCTGCCATGTTGTATGTTTTTTTGTAGTTAAACCATTATTGCTCTTTACTGCTTTCGTTTACCCAAATGCTCTCACACACATCGGTAAATTTTGGCTTTAAAGAACGTTCCGCCTTGAAAGAGTTGGAAGCTTTTTTCAAAACGGACGGCAAATATAGGTTTACAAACCACTTTTGCAAATGTTTTACCCGTAAAAAATGATTGACTAACGCTCCACCACCAACTTCTTCGTAATTCGTCCTTTCTCACTTTCGATAGTAACAAAGTAAACACCAGTCGCAAAGGCAGAAGTTTCCAGTTTGTAGTTTAAAGTTTTCAGTTCAACACCCGCCATCTTTCTTCCGGTTACATCATAAACAGTGAGTGAACTTCCAATCATTTCATCATCAACAGAAATATTTACCGCTGTGGAGGTCGGATTTGGATTCATTCTGAATTCTAAATTCTGCATTCCGAACTCTTTGATGCCCGTTGCATTCGTAATCGTATTGTTCGTAGTATTCGTAACCACGGGCGCATTAAAATCAAAATAAATAAACGCGGTATTGTTGATGTGCGTTCCCGTGGCAAGACCCGGTTTCATTTTCACTCGGTACTGCACATAACCGTGACTCGCCAACTCATTCGCATTACTATCGGGCAAATTGATATTGGGAAAATTAAATCGCACAGCATTTTCTTTTATTTCAATCATGGGCACATGACTGTAACCCAGCAATTGAAAAGAACACGCATCTAAATCAGTATCCAGCGTATCGGTTACATAAATATGCTGGGCGGTAGCGTTGCCCGTGTTTTGAAAACGAACAGTATAGGTAAACCACGGCTGCAACAAAGTATCCCAATCGCCCGCGGGGTAAACCACTTTCACATTAGGGTCATAAGAGTTAACTACGGGCTCGCAAAGTTGCAGCACATTATTAGCAAAATTGTTATCACCAATAAAAGGGTTAACCGAAAGCGCCACACAAAAATACTGACCCGCAAACGCAGAAGTGTCTACCTGTATAATAACATTGAACGCAGTAAGCGGGTCAATGGCAGCCCAGTCGGCTATAGTATAGCTAAGCACATTGCCCGCTGCCACAGGCGTAAGAGCACCCGGCTCGGGCGAAATATAAGTAGTAGGACCACCGATAGTCATCTGAAACAACCCGCTTAAATTTTCGGTATGGCAGGTTTGCCCCCAAAACTTTGCCCAGTCACCTGCACTCACCGCCAGGTGAACCAAAGCTCCGGGGCGAATAGAAGTATTAGGAACCACCGACCAAACCCCCACATCAAAACCAGGCTTGCACTGCATGGCAAAATCCATATTGTAATCAAAAGAATCAAGCGCGGTAATAACCGAAGTATCAAAACGACTTACGGGGCAAAGAATATCAAAGGGAGTTCCTGTGGTATCTACGGTAGTTTCAAAGGTGCCTGTGTCGGTATAAAAAGAATAAATACCATAACCACCGCTGTAGTTTTGCTGAGTAAGCACACCGTTTTCATACAGATTTACCTTCATATTCTGCACGTTGGTTTCGCCTATATCTTTTAGGCAGTTGCCGCTGGTATCGTTGTAAACTTTGCCGTTGATGTTCCAATATACGGAGCAGCCGTTGGTGTTGAATGGGTCACAGAGGGGAACTGAAGTAAGCGAGGGACTGCTGTATGTATTTGAGCGAGGATAATTGGGAAGGCATATAATTCCAGTGCTATCGAACCTAAAATCCATTACCTTTTTTAATTCTGGCATGCACATTAAGCTTGGATTGCTGTTGCAATAGAGATAATATAACGAATCTGGAAGTTCGGGTAAACTCGTTAGTTGGTTATGGTCGCAAAAAAGTTCCGTAACCCGATTGGGTAAAGCAGGTAAAATCGAAAGTTGGTTCATTCGGCAATTGAATCTACCGTATAAAAAGACTGGCAGCGAGGGTAAACTTGTGAGAATATTATTATTACAAGAAAAAATAGAAATAGAATCAGGTAGGACTGGCAAAACAGAAAGTTGATTATTGCCACACTGTAAAGACCATAAACTTGGTAAAGGAGGTAACACAGTTAGTTGATTATTAGTACAATTTAAACCACGCAACGTGTTAGGTAAAGCGGGTAAAACTGTGAGGTGATTTTCATCACAATAAATTTCAAACAAGGAATCTGGCAATACTGGCAAACTTGAAAGTTGATTTTGGTCCGTATAAAGCCTATACAAAGAATTTGGCAATACAGGTAAGTTGACTAACTGATTAACACTGCAATACAAACAAATCAAACCATTCGGTAAAATAGGTAGAGTCGTTAATTTGTTGAACTCACACAAGAGTTCCGTTAAAGAATTTGGCAGCATCAATAAACTGCTCAGTTTATTGTTTGAGCAATTTATCCATCTTATAGTATTAGACAGTAAACCTATAGATGTCAGCGAATCATAAGAACAATTCAGTGTATCTAAGTTGTCAAAGTATTCTATTCCTGTAAGGTCTCTCAGATGTGTTCTATGACTACAATAAACCCCATGAGCATTTACAATTCCACTACAAGTAGTATCCATTAAATTTCCATTCATGCAGGCAGGGAAAGTAGCTTGCAGGTAGGATACAAATGCCGTGTCGGGTATGGTAACCCACTGCGCTTTTGAGACAAGAGACACAAGACAGAAGACACAAGACAATGCAAGAGTGCGCACTAGAGATTTCTTCACGGTGGGAGATTTGTAGTAAATGTAAAATAAATTTGGCGGGGTAGGGGTCTGCGTGGCGCCTGCCTGCCGGTAGGCAGGGCTGTTAATTCTTTAACACTTATATGAAAACACAAAGCTGTCGGACGAGTTTCCGAAGGTTCTATGGAAGCCATGGAAGGAAAAGACGAATATCTCAACCCTCTATGGAAGCCATAGAAGCTAAAGACGAATGTCTGAACGTTCTATGGAAACCATAGAAGGCAAAGACGAATGTCCTAACGCTCTATGGAAGTTATGAAACGCAGAGACAAATGTCCTAACGTTCTATAGAAGCTATAGAAGGCAGAGACGAATGTCCTAACGCTCTATGGAAGTTATAGAAGGCAAGGACGAATATCTGAACCCTCTATGGAAGCCATAGAAGGCAAAGACGAATGTCCTAACGTTCTATGGAAGCTATAGAAGGCAGAGACGAATGTCTCAGCCCTCCAGCGAAGTTGTGGAAGGTTTCCAAACTCGTGTAAATTGACTCAAAACTGTCGAAATCTGTCTTTAAACATTACTTAATTACAAAATATCCCGAAATGTCAGGCTGAGCTTGTCGAAGCCTTTTACTCCACAATCCTTCGACAAGCTCAGGATGACATTAGCTTATGCCCTTTCTTATTACAACCGTACCATGCCACCAAACCGATTTAAATTACATCTTTATATTTGGCGGCTCAAAAAATAAAAATGAAAAAATTTATTCTCTTTTTACTCGTAGTTTCTGCATTCAGTATTCAGCAAATTAATGCGCAGTGTTCTATGTGTACACCGGCATTTATCACTTGCCCTCCAAATGGTGGTTTGTGCAATCGTTTAGATACCGCTTATGCCAACCATCCTTACGATAAACTCCTAAACTTTTTTATGCCTAAGCTATTGACCGACCCAAGTGTGTTGGCTTTGTGTCAGTGTAATTCGGTAAACCTTCGGCATATTACAGTAGCGGGAATAAGCGGTTTGCCGGGTGGCATCAGTTATGTAATTTCAAACAATAGTTATTTCGATGTAGAAAACGGAGATTCTATTGGCTGTGCGCATTTTTGTGGTACTGCTTTAGTGGCTGGTGTTTATCCAATAGCTGTGCATCTTTATGCCGATGTAACTGCACATGGAACTCCCATTGGCGATGTAAACCAAAACAATGTAGCACAGCAGTATTACGATACCCTTTATGTATTGCCCGATACAGTGTTAGGTGTAACCACCTTTACTTATGGCAACAATGGTTCAAGTGCTTGTGATAGTATTACCGTTGACTTACACGCTACCCGTACCGCTCAATTGCCAAACCTCACCCGTTGGTATTGGAACATTGACGGCACACCTTACGAAGGCAAAGACCCTGGCGTTTATCATTTCACTAATGCAACCAGTGTTCCCGATACCTTTGATATTATTCTGAACACTGTCTTTTATCAATACATTGTTAAGTCAATCAGTATCTATGGTATAAACCACGGCTGGTATTCTGACTGGAACGAAGCATCGGCTATTCAAGACCCCGAGCCATATATGGTTGTTGGGGCATTAGGCACTACAAACGATTGCAGCAATTCGGCTCCTTCAACTACAACCCCTTCATGGAATAACCTAAACTATCCTGTTCCTTTCGGCACAACTTCTTTAAGCATGGAACTTTGGGATGATGACCTCTGCGGAAACTCATCTACCACTATTGCTCTCTTTGGTTTGGCAGATGATGATTTAGAAACTATGACTTGCACTGTTGGTTTAGGTCTTCAGGTTTTAGCAGGTAATACAAACAATGCCAACGGCAATGTTCGTTTCGATACTATACCGGGAATTGTGCTAAGCGACACCTTACATGTTATCGTAAACCCAACACCTGTTACTCCTGTAATTTTAGCAGGAGCCGATACTATTTGCTCAACCGATAGCACACGCCTTTCTATTGGTGATGGTTACCCGGGTTGCAATTTCGAATGGTATCGCGATACCATTTATATCAATGGTGTAAATGATTCTGCTTTCTATACCAATTTAGCAGGGAAATACAAAGTTAAAGTTACCAATCAGACAACGGGCTGTTCGGCAGAATCTGAATGGAAAACAGTGGTGAGAATTCAATCGCCACCGGCAAGTATCAGTGTTATTTTCAACGGCACATCTGCTTTCGTAACTCCTTTCCCTTCGGGATTGGCGGTTGATTGGTTCTACAATGGAAACTTAGTGGTAGGTCAGCATGGAAAATTTCTTGCTTACTTAGGTAATGGCGTTTACACTGCCGAAGTTTATAGCGTGGCTTATCCTTCTTGCCGCACTTTAGCAAGTCCAGATACCGTTAACGTTTCCGGCTTTGAAGAAATTTCTTTCAACTCTATCTACAACTTAAGTGTTTATCCAAACCCTAACAACGGAAAATTCACCTTGAAATTTACGGCAGAAGAAGCACAGAACATTCGCCTGCATATTGAAGATATGATTGGGCAGGTGGTGGTTGACAAGCCTATTCAAAACTTCTCAGGCGATTATTCCGAAGAGTTAGACTTAACAGCACTGAACAAAGGTGTTTACTTTGTGGTTTTAGAAACCGCAAAAGGCCGATTGAACTCCAAGGTAGTTGTTCAATAAAGCCGTCACTCTGTTATAAATATTTGTGAATAAAATTTGTTCTAAAAACAAATTGATTCATTACATTTGTGTAATTCAATAATTAAAACGAACAACTTTATGAAGAAATTAATTTTTACACTTTTATCTTTCTGCCTTTTGTATGGTAACTCATACGCGCAGTACTGCGGTCATAATGGTACCCCATCAGGACCTACACAATGTACTCCTGATGGTTCGCTAACAAAGCCGGGCTTAGGACCAACATCTGATAGCTTAGCTCCGGTTATCAATGGTGTTGTTTCAACAACTGTAATCCAATTCAAAAACTACGATACCGCAAGATACCAAGGTAACTTAGTTACAGTTCAAACATTAAAAATTGACTCTATCGGTAACTTACCTGCAGGTTTGTGCTGGGCTACTAATCATACTAATAACACTTACAACAATCAAGAAGAAGGTTGTATCAAAGTAACCGGAACTACTTGTAGCGACCCTGGTGTTTACAAATTGTTTATCCGTGTAGGAGTTGATATTGGTTTAGGAGTTGCTATTCCTATCAATGCAGAATCAGTAGGTTTGAAATACTATGTGCGCGTGAAAAACAACGGAGATGCTGATGTAGCATTAGATACTTCACAAGCAGTAGCGTTTTCTAAACCGGCTGGTTATTCAGCTAATGCTAATTGTTCAGGTGTTGGAATTCAGGATTTGGGCAATCCAATGAGCGAATTGAGTGTGGTTCCAAACCCTTTTACCAGCAAAGCAACTGTTAGATTCTTCTCTGAAAAAACAATGACTGTTACAGAAAGAGTAACTAACATGATTGGCAGCGAAGTTTACAACAAAGAAATTGAAGTAAAAGCTGGCGAAAATATTTCTACATTAGACAGAGGTACTCTTGCTCCAGGCATCTACTTCTATACTATTGGAAGCGAAAGAACTTTCCTTACTAAACGTATCACTATTTCAGAATAATTTTTTCTGTTGAAAACTTTATACAAGAAGTCTTCCCGTATTCGGGGAGACTTTTTTGTTTTGAGCCGCGAAGTATTCGCTATTTAATAACTCAAAAACTAAATCATGAGAAAAGTAATTTCTACACTTTCATTTATTGCCCTTGTATTTTTAAATTTCACAGCCAGCAGTCAGGTATGTTCTTCAGCTACTACCGGAACACCTCTAGGAGGTCCTGCAAGTGGCGGGTTTGACGCTCCTGACCTTACACCCTGTGTTGTTCAGGGCACGGCTTATACACACGATATTCAGTTCACGATGTATTCAGCTTTTGATTTCTTAGGACATCAGAACGTAGATAGCATTCAGTTTCTTGGGGTTGACAATTTACCTTGCGGTTTGTGTTGGGGAACTGACCAGGCTGACAAAAGATATTCGGCAAGTGAAGATGGATTCTTAAGAATTCAGGGAACAACAACCGATGCTGCAGGTCAATACAAATTTGCTTTAACCTTAAGAGCTTGGATTAACGGTGGAGCTACTCCACAGGATATTCCTGCAAACCTAGTTGACCAAACAGGAATTCGTCTTTTCATAAGAGTTAAAACTGCCGCTGGTGCTTGTGCCAGTGTAGATACTTCGGTAAATGCTACTAACCTGAATTCAACAGGTGCTACATGCGCAGGTTCAAATGTGATTGAAGTATCGGATGTGTTTTCTTCATTACAATTTGTTCCAAATCCAATGAACACTAATGCAACACTTTCGTTTGTTTCTGCAAAAAATGCGGTTTACACAATCCGCATCACTGATGTTACAGGCAAAGCGGTTTCATCAAATGAGTTTGAAGCAAAAATTGGAGTGAACAGCACTTCAGTTGAACGCAACAATTTACCCGCAGGCGTTTATTTTCTTTCTATTACCGATGGAAAGAACGTAACCACTCGCAGATTTTCTATAACAGAATAATCAGCCGATTAATTTAATGGAAAGGGTTTCAGTTAACTGAAACCCTTTTCGTTTTTTAAAGGTTGCATTAAAATGTTTTTCTTTGTTTAGTATTGAATACCCAAATCACTTTGAACAGAAATCTACTCTTACTCTTTTCGCTCTTCTTATCTGGTATCGGCAGCGCACAATCGTGGACATGGGCTAAAGGAGAGGGCGGTATAGGCAGCGATGCTGCTAACTCCATCACACTTGACGAACAGGGCAATGCTTACGTAACGGGAAATATTGCAGGTGGTGCAAATTTTTCAGGCATTGGTGCGCAAGGCAGAGGAATTTTTGATGTGTTTATTACCAAGTATGACCCACAGGGAAATGTGGTTTGGGTAAAACTTGCCGGTGGTGACGATAACGAATCAGGCAATTCCATAAAATACAAGAGCGGCTATTTGTATGTAACCGGATATTTCAACGATACTGCCTGGTTTGAAACTACGATGCTGTTAAGCAAAGGTGATGCAGATGGCTTCGTGGCAAAATATACGACCGATGGAAATTTAGTTTGGGTGCGCCAAATGGGTGGAGCAAATTCAGATTTAAGCATGAGTGTTGATGTAGATAACGCAGGAAGCGTTTACGTAGGCGGTTCTTACGAATACAATATGATGCTCGACACTTTTCATCTTTCTACAACCAATCTTTACAACGAATCATTTGTTGCAAAATATAGTTCAGCAGGTAATGTGGTATGGGCAAAATCGGGAAGAGGAAATAATGCCAACCAGATTACAGGAGTGGCTTTTGATAACGACCACTCTGTTTTTGTAACCGGATATTTTGGAGGTAATTTTAAAATAGGTGCGGGCAATATCAATTCTGCCACTTCGAGTTACGATATTTTTTTAAGCAAAATTGATGCTAACGGAAATTACGATTGGCTAAAGCGTGCAGGCAGCACGTATGAAGATGCAGCACACGGAGTTTGCAGCGATGCCAATGGAAATGCTGTCGTAGTCGGATATTTTGCGGGCACTGCATACTTTGATTCGCATACGGTTACGTATAGCGATTACAATGATGTATTTGTAGCGCGTTACGATTCAGCAGGAAATAATTTATGGGTGCGAGCGGGCAGAGGACATCAGTTGGATATTGGTTGGGGTGTGACCACCGATGCCAATGGAAATATTTTTGCCACGGGCATGTATCAGGACGTGATTGATTTTGACGGAAATGTTTTGCATGCCTACGACCGCGATATTTTTTTAGTGAGTTATTCTCCATCGGGAAATGTTCGATGGATTACAACTGCAGGTGGTGTTAGTACTGACTGCGGATTTTCAGTAGCCGTTTCCAATTCAGGTGTGGTAGCTATGGCTGGTTATTATTCTTATACCGGTTTTTACGGAAGTATTGCTTTGGATTTTGCGGCTGTAAATGATATTGTATTGGCAGAATACAATCCGCCTTTGGTAAATTCTGTTGAAGAACTTACAGATGATTTGAAGGTGTGGTTATTTCCGAATCCTGTTTCTGCAAACAGCGATTGCAAATTGCAAATGGTGGGTGAAGAAAAATATTCAGTAAAAATACTCAGCGCAGCAGGCCAATTAATTTGGCAGGAATTGAATCCTGTGAACAACAAATTAAAAACGGCTGACTTGCCATCAGGAGTTTATTTAGTAGAAGTTAGCACTGCCTCAGCAAACAAAATTCTTCGCTTAGTAAAACAGTAAACTGAATGTCATCCTGAGCTTGTCGAAGGATATTTTTATCAATGCGCTTCGACAAGCTCAGCGTGACATAACTTTACAAGACGAACTTAAACGTCCTCAACTTTTTCTATTTCTGAATTATCAATTTTGTTCTTCGCGTTTCTGTAACAGTTTTCAGTTCGAGCAGATATATTCCTGACGCAACTTCATTCAACTGCAATGAAGTTTTATTTCCCTTGAAGAATTGATTCAAAATTATTTTTCCGGTGGCATCAACTATTTTCAGTTGAGTAGTTGCGTTGTTTGATTCTCCTAAATCAATTTCAAAATTTCCATTGTTCGGATTCGGATAGATATGAATTCTGCTTGTTGCTAAATCATTTACTCCGGTGCAAACTTCCACTTCAATTGTTTCGGTAGCAGAGCCGCTGCATCCGTTGTTATCGGTAAACATATAGGTAATTGTATTCGTTCCAGGCAATGCAGCAGAAGCATCAAAAAAAGTTCCTGTAACCGAGCTGCCTGAATACGTTCCACCAAAAGGTGTTCCGCCAATCAAATAAATAATACCTGTAGAATTGCAAACCGTATCCATATTTCCTGAAAGAGAAACTACTGGATTTGAATTGACAACAACATAAGTAGTATCTGAAAGTGCCACACAAGTTCCCGATGTAGTTACTGTAACTGCAAAGTTTCCTGTTGCATTTACATGGATAGTTTGTGAAGTTTCTCCGTTACTCCACAGATATACATCGCCCGATGAAGCGGTCAATTGAACTGAACCACCTTCGCAAAGATTTGTTGCACCCGATGGCGTAACAGATGCAACTGCGTTGTTACTTACAGCAATTGTTACAGGCGAAGAAACTGCTGTGCAGCTATGGCTATCCGTAACCGTAACTGAAAAAACTCCATTGGCAGAAACAGTAATACTTTGTGCAGATGAACTGTTACTCCAACTATAACTCATACCGTTGGCAGCAGTAAGCGTTACACTCTCACCGGGGCAAATAGTTGTGGGTCTGTCAGTAGTAATAGAATTATCGGGCACCGGAAACTCTGTAACTGTTTGCAAAGTTGAATTGGTGCATCCGTTTGCATCGGTAATAGTCACCGAATAATCTCCGCTTGCAGTTGCATTGACAGAAGCTGTGGTAGAAGCATCGCTCCATAAATATGAAGTTGCATTGGCAGCAGTGAGCGTTACATTTCCTCCATCACAAAATTCAGTAGTTCCACTTGCGCTTATAGAAGCGGTTGGCAAAGGATTAACTGTTACGTGAATGGATGACGAAGAAGCACTACAAGTATTTGCATCGGTAACAGTCACCGAAAAATTTCCGGTTTGTGTAACAGTTATAGAAGATGCAGATGAACTATTGCTCCAGCTATAATTTAATCCTGCAACAGCCGATAGAACTACGCTACTGCCATCGCAAAAAGCAGTAGCACCATTCGGTGTTACAGTAGCCGAAGGAAGTGTATTCACCGTAACGCTTACTGGCGAAGAAACAGCTGTGCAATTATTCGCATTAGTAACAGTAACCGTGTAATTACCACTTTGATTTATTGAAACACTTTGCGTAGTGGAGTTGTTGCTCCAATGATAAGTCAACCCATTTGCTGCGTTTAAAGAAACAGTACCTCCCGTACAAAATGTTGTTGCCCCCGAAGGAGTAACAACATTTGAAGGAGCAGAAGCTGCCGCAATAGTTGTAGCAGATGAAAGCGCATAACATCCATTATAAATCTGCACAGTATAATTTCCTGCTGCATTCGCTGTATAAGTAGAAGAAGTTGCTCCGTTGATTGGAACTCCATTGTTCAACCATTCATAGGTATAACCACTACCTGTGCTTGCACTTAATTGTACCGAACCATTCGGACAAAAAGAATTTGAAGCAGCAGAAATAATTGCATTAGGAGAAGCACTTACATTAACCGCAATAGTATCGGAGTTTGAAGTATTTGGCCCCAGCGAAATAATAACGTGATAATTTCCTGCTAGTGTTGCTGTGTAAGAAAAAGTATTTGCTCCGTTTATGCTTACACCGTTTTTATACCACTGATAGGTATAACCTGTTCCTTCAATTGTTTTTAGAACAACTTGTTGACCCGAACAAAAAGTTGTGGCACCTTGTGGAATTACTCTTCGGTCAATAATTAAATTTTCATCACCACTTTGATATGGCATAAACCCAAAAAACACCATCATCATTTCATCGGTAGTACCTTCACCTGCGTGAACTGCTGCGAGTGGAGAATTGGGATTATCGGGATTGTTTGCCGTGTTATCATAAAATGCTTTTGCTTTAATAATAGAACTCGCAGGCAGTTTCACAGCATTCGGAAAAACATAAGTGTCCTGCCAGTGAAAATTCCAATCAGGAACATTTACAAACCGAACCGTATCGTTAGGAATACTAGTAGTAGCAAAGCACTCAATGGTTCTTCCAATTAAATGCATGTGTGGAAATGCCGAAAGAATAGTAAAGTTAGTGGCAGGCATGTTGTATTGTTCGTAGTAAGTCTTGGTTGTATTAGCAGGAATATTGATTGGACCATTCGTCATGTTTTGTAAATGATTAACCAAGGGATACACCGTGATTTCGCGCTGAGCAACCGAAGTAAGTTTGAAATTAATTCTTGTGCTGTCTATCAAACCCTGGCTACCTGCCGGGTAATGCACCTGCACAACAATATTTGTGTTTGCAGGCAAACGAAATCCTGTACCTACTGGTGTGTAATAAGGTGAAGCACCGGGAGTAAATCCTCCAATTAATTTTGAAGCCAGCGAACCTGTTCCTCCTGCATCGGTATATCCGGGGCCTGCATCACCTGCATCTAACTGGGCAGGAACATTAGTTGAATCCTGAAAAATAAGAACGTGATGCACAATCATCGGATTACCGGGTATTACTTCGAAAGCAGTTATATATTTTCCTTGTAGTAATCCTGATGGGATTGGAAAATTACGATACACATCGTTATTAGCTCCAATTGTATAAGTTGGAATTTGAACTGATAAATCTACTGAGCCCAATTGAGAGCCGTTGGTATAAGTTGGTTGCGTAGGTGCCTGTGTAATATTTCCCATTGGTCTTCCACCGCTTACCCAATTGTTTATGGCATCAATATCAGTTTGTGAAATTACGCGCTCATGAGCAAAGTGTTTGTAGTTTTCATCGGGTGGCCAAGGAGGCATAATTTTATTGCTCACATCATTTGCCATATTGAATCCATTGGCATAAGCATCAGAAAATGTCATGAGCGGAAAATGTCCCGCTCCTCCAGTGTGGTGACACTTAGCGCAGTTTGCATAAAGTATAGGAGCAATGTCTGTTGCCCATGTAGGTGTTTGTGCATGCGCAAAACAAAATAGCAGAGCCGTTGAAATGGCGAGTAAAATTTTTTTCATGTGCGATTTTAAACGTAGTGGAAGATAATTCGCTGTCGAAAAATACGATGCCGAATGTAAGCAACAAAATCTAATCGCTCCTTTTAAATAAGAAGTGTGAATTCAGGCAACTAACGATTGATGATAAGGTAATTGTTGTAGCGCCTTTTGTCATTCAACTGAAGCGTGTAAAAATAAGTGCCGTCAGGAAGAGGCTTCTCGTTTTCAATATACGTCCCATTCCAATCATTTTTGTACTCCGTGTTTTCATAAACAATAGAGCCGTAACGATTGAAAACTTTTAAAGTGGCAGGAGCAAAATATTCTAAACCTGTAAAAACAAGTTTGTCGTTTTTGCCATCACCATCAGGCGAAAAACCCTGTGGAAGAAAAATATTATCGGGACAAGTAATTGTGATGGTAATGTTTCCTGTGTCGCACATTTGATAATCGCAAACTAAATACTGAAACGTTTCTGTTCCACAACCAAGTGCACTTCGTGCAAATATTACATTGCCTGATTCTAAACTTATAGCTCCAAGATTATTTAGCGTATCATTATCAAAAACCTGAGTCACGTGTATGGTATCGTTCTCCGGGTCGCTATCATTATTTAAAACTGAAAGCACATTACTCGAAACAGAATCTGTAAAACTATAGCTGTCATCAGCAGATATTGGTGGATTGTTAGAGCCATTTACTACAATATAAACTACAGCGGTATCGCACAGATTGTTGTTATCGCAAAGCACATAAACAATTGTATCTACTCCGTAATAGAAACTGGTTGGCGAGTAAAAAATTTGCGTGGTGTTAATCACCGTTGCCGTGCCGTGTTGCGGAGGTGTTATAATTGTAAGCGTAAGTGCATCGCCATCGGGGTCATAGTCATTACTCGAAACAGCAAGAATGGTATTGATGTTTTGCTGCACTAAGTAGTTATCGTCATTCGCTACAGGAGGATTGTTACTTCCATTAATGGTTATAAAAACGGTAGCTGTATCACACTTGTCAGTCGTGTCGCAAATAACATAAGTGATAGAATCACTGCCGGTATAATTTAATGAAGGTATGTAAACAATGTTATTGCCCGAAACAGAAGCTGTGCCATGCTGAGGCGAAACTAAAATCGTAATGGTGAGCGGGTCTCCATCAAGGTCATAGTCGTTAGCGATTACATAAAAAGCAGTAGTGATATTCTTGTTGATGCTGAAAGTATCGTTGTATGCTACAGGAGCATTTTGTGCAAATAAAATTTGCAACGTCAGCATCAAACTAAAAAGCAATCCTGTTTTTTTCATATTAAAATGGCAAGCGGAATTTGGTGCTGCTGCTTATTGCAGTTATACGCTATCCCTTCAAAAATTCTTCAGCTTTTTCCACCAAATTCTTAGACCCTATAAATATTGCGGTTCGTTCATGAAGTTCAGTAGGTTGTATTTCGAGAATACGTTGTGTGCCATCTGTTGCTTTGCCTCCTGCCTGTTCAGTTAGAAACGACATGGGAATGCATTCATACAGCAAACGAAGTTTGCCTTTCTTTTCGCCTTTGTTAGCCGGGTAAATGAAAATTCCACCCTTGATTAAGTTGCGATGCAAATCGCCCACCATTGAGCCGATGTAACGCAATGAATACGGTCGCGAAGTTTCTTTATCTACCATAGTACAATAGGCAATAAAGTTCTTTACCCCTTCGCCAAACTTTTCTGTATTGCCTTGATTGAGCGAATAAATTTTCCCCTTCTCCGGCATCTTCATATCAGGATGTGAGAGATAAAAATCATTATCCTCTGTGCTCAAGGTAAAGCCGGTTACTCCATTACTCGTTGAAAAAACAAGAATGGTAGAACTGCCATAAATTACATAACCGCCTGCTTTGGTTTCCATTCCTTTCTGAAAAAAATCAGCATCGCTCACGTCACCCGCTCCAGAAAGTCTTTCGTAAATATTGAAGATGGTTCCGATGGGTGCGCACACATCAATATTAGATGAACCATCGAGCGGGTCAACCGAAATAATGTATTTGCCGTTTTGGTTTAGTGTGGCAATGCCTTCGTTTTCTTCACTCAAATAGCCTGCACAGGTTTCGCTCGCACGCAAATAATCCATCAAAATTTTGTTGGAAAGGTCATCCAACTTCTGCACCGTTTCGCCCTGCACATTGGTGTCACCGGTAGTTCCTATGATTCCGCTAAGCCCAGCGTTGTTGACTAGTCGACCAATAATTTTACAGCCCTCCGCTAATGATAAAATAAGTTTTGCCAAATCAATATTGGTATTGGCTTCAAGAAAAGTAGAGAGTTTTACGGCATTGCCCATCGTTCAAAAATTTGATGTGCGAATATAAAAAATGAGCGTTAGCGAATTATCAATTACAAATCGCCCCGAACTGATTTTTAAAACGCAGCGCTCTGGAGATAGGGCTGCATGCCAACGTGTCTAACGCTGCCGGGTTAAGCAAAACGCTATCCACCTGTTTATACAAACGGGAAGATAAAAGTCCGGTGCCATCGGTAATATTGGTGTAAACAGGAAGTGCTTCGCCCGATGTAATTCCTGTTTGTGCACGTTGTGATACTACAAAATTGGAAAGTTCTGTTCCACCGGCAGCAAACATAAAATCCATTTTTCTGAATTGGCGGGTAATATCAGGGGATTGCTCTAAACCACTAGCAAGTTTACTCAGCAATATATCGGCCGTAAACTGTGCAGTTACGTTACTGCTTGAACCAAGGTCAGGTATGTTTGATTTAAAAAACGGAATGTCAATGTATTTGTCAGTTACATCCGAAGGAGTTATTTCTGTATAGAAGAATCGTATGGTCAAATCATAAATGCCTGCATTTGGCACAGGAAGCCAAGTAAATTTATAGGGGCTTACATTCGACAACTTCATCTTATAAGAAGTAAAAGGAGTATTCACTGTGAAATTGTTTGCCAGTTCAATATTTGCATTGTCAGTAGTGTGAGCAATGATTTTCCCGCCACGCGAAACTTCCAAACGATAAGTTTCAGTAGCTTTTAAAATGCCATTGAAGGTGTAAAGTATGTTCGGTGTATTGGCAAACAAACCTGAATCTTTTGGCAAGCCGATGGTGTTTCCATCTATTTTATGCAGGTAAAAAGAATCTTTACGACTGCCATTGAAATAACCAATCAGTTTTACAACTACTGAATCTGAATAATAAATTGAATCGGTAATTCCTGCCGCTACACTTGCATCGCCATCAATCAAAAATGCCTTTTGCACACGAATGTAATGCGTGGTAGAATCTACATCCAACAAACCATATACCACCGGAATTTCCTTGTAAGGAGCTGTTAAATCAAAATCTCGTTTACAGCCAGCAAAGCAGATTAAAAACAGCGTAGCAAAAATCAAAATACCTTTTTTCATAGAGCGGGCAAATGTATCAGAAATCTTCTTTTGGGCTTAAATATTTTGCATTACAAAACCTTATGCAGACTTTCGTGCTCAATCAAAAAACAGCGCATGTCGGTTCACAAAGAAATTAAGCGAATTACCACACACACCCTTCAGGATTTTAAAAAGGCTAGAATAAAAATTTCGATGCTTACGAGCTACGATTTTTCGATGGCGCGCATTATTGATAGCGCGGGTATTGATGTGATTCTCGTTGGCGATTCGGCTTCGAATGTAATGGCAGGTCACGAAACCACTTTGCCTATTACACTCGACCAAATGATTTATCACGCATCGGCTGTAGTGCGTGGTGTTACGCGTGCGTTGGTGGTGGTTGATTTGCCCTTCGGTTATTATCAGGGTAATTCGAGATTAGCACTTGAATCTGCTATTCGCATTATGAAGGAAGCAGGAGCACACGCAGTGAAATTAGAAGGTGGTGGCGAAATTCGAGAAAGCGTAGAGCGCATTCTTACTGCGGGAATTCCGGTGATGGGGCATTTGGGTTTAACTCCACAATCCATTTACAAATTCGGCACTTATACGGTGCGTGCTAAAGAAGAATTGGAAGCAAAAAAGTTGATAGAAGACGCATTGCTTTTGCAAAAGAGCGGATGCTTTGCCATTGTGCTTGAAAAAATTCCTGCAAAACTCGCAACAACTGTTTCCAAAAAATTACTCATTCCTACCATTGGCATTGGCGCAGGTGGAGGAACCGATGGACAAGTACTTGTTTCGCATGATATGCTTGGCATTACCAAAGAATTTAAACCACGCTTTTTGCGCAGATACTTAAATCTGTATGACGAAATTGAAAATGCGGTGAAGCAATATGTAGATGATGTGAAGAGCAAAAATTTTCCAAATAAGGAAGAGCAGTATTAAAACTGCGAATGGAAATAAAAAAGGCGAGCAAATTTTGCTCGCCTTTTTTGTGCAATTAATTTATGACAGAGCATCGCAGTGTCTTCTGCAATCCGTCAGCCTGAATTTTTACAAAGTAAATTCCCGAAGCCAAATTACTTACCGAGTAGCTGATGTTTTGATTGCTTTCAACTGAACCGTTGTAAACAGAACCAATTAAATCTCCTGCAGTCGAAAACAATTGAACGTTCAGATTTTTTAAACCCGAATTCTTAACCACAAAATCAATAGAAGTAGAAGTTGGATTAGAAGATTTCATTTCAATCAACTCATCTAAACTAACTGAAGGAGAAACTCCCAAAGCAGAAGGAGAAAGAATCCAATTGATAATGGCCTGGTCGTTGGGTAAAGTATTTTGCGAATAATATTGAACCCAGTGCCCGGCTTCGTCAATCAAAAACTTGTTGAAGTTCCAGCTTACTGTGGCGTCAGAAACTCCGTTTTGCGAGGCATGAGTAAGCCATTGATAAATGGGATGCTGTGAGGCATTTGTTTTCACATGCACACTTTCGGTTAAAGGAAAAGTAACATTGTAAGAACCGCAGGTAGCAATCAATTCTGAGTCGGTGCCTTGTTGGTGAAAATCATCGCTTGGGAAACCAATGATTTCAAAATTATGCGTTTGAAACGAGTCGTACATCTGCTGAAGTTGTGTGAATTGAGGAGTATAGCCACAATGCGCGGCTACATTTACCACCATTACTTTTTTGCCGTAATACTGCGACAGGTCAATTGTATCTCCGTTTATGGAATAGGTTATAAAGTTGTGAAAGGTGGTAATCTGTGCCTTTGCAAAAAAGAATAGCAGGAAAACTGAGCAAAGAGTAAAAAGCTTTTTCATAGAATGTATAGTTTTTGTGAAAGTATGAATAATAAACAAAGCTCAAGGTGTTTTTGTTCAGCGTAAATATTTTCTGTTATTGCCGTTTCCAACTATTTTTACCTTAAACAATTTACAATGAAAAATTTTCAAATCATTCTTTCGGTTTTTGCTGTTCTGCTTTTATCAAATACAATTTCAGCGCAACAAAAAGGAGTAACCGCCACTAACAAAGGCGCGAGTGTTTCTAATGGAAAAGGCAGCGGTGTTGAGGTAAAAAAGAAAGAGGCAGCGGTAACAAGTAGTAAAGGTGGCGGTGCAACGGTGAACAATAAAGGCGCTGAAGCCAAGAATAAAAACGGTGCAGGTGTTGAAGTGCACAAGCATGAGGTGTCTGCCGAAAACAGTCACGGACATGGAGTAGAAGCCAATAAAAAAGGATTAGAAGTAAAGGGAAGCAAAGGCGGAATGAAGGTGGAGAAAAAACATTTACAGATTAAATCGAAGCATGTAAATATTAATCTCGGTCATTAACAGCATTACAATTCAAATTTTATTCCCTGTGCAAGCGGCAGTTTTGTGCCATAGTTGATGGTGTTGGTTTGTCTGCGCATATAATTCTTCCAGGCATCGCTTCCGCTTTCTCTGCCGCCACCTGTTTCTTTTTCGCCACCAAAGGCTCCGCCAATTTCAGCACCGCTGGTGCCAATGTTCACGTTCGCAATTCCGCAATCGCTGCCGTTGGCAGAAAGAAATAATTCTGCTTCGCGAATATTGTTGGTCATGATACTCGATGACAAACCTTGCACCACTCCATTTTGCAAAGCAATAGCTTCATCCAAATTTTTGTAAGACATGATGTAGAGAATAGGCGCAAAAGTTTCATGTTGCACAATGCTCATTGTATTTTTTGCTTCAATTACACATGGCTTTACATAACAGCCGCTTTCGAAATTCTTCCCTTTCAATACTCCGCCTTCTACCAAAATCTTTCCGCCTTCTTTCTTGGCTTGTGCAATCGCTGCTTCATATAATTTCACTGCTTGCTTATCAATCAGCGGACCTACATGATTTTTTTCATCTAAAGGATTTCCAATTTTAAGTTGCGCATACGCTTTCGCAATTCGCTTTTTCACTTCGGCATACTTGCTTTCATGAATAATCAATCTGCGTGTAGTAGTGCAACGCTGACCCGCAGTTCCTACTGCACCAAACACAGTTGCCACCATCGCAATATCCAAATCTGCATCGGGAGTAATGATGATAGAATTGTTTCCACCGAGTTCCAATAAACTTCTTCCTAATCGTGCGGCTACATTTTGTGCCACAGCTTTTCCCATTCGTGTTGAACCGGTAGCAGAAACCAGCGGCACATTTTTGTCGTTCGAAAGCAACTCACCTATTTTATAATCGCCATTGATTAAACAGGAAATACCTTCAGGCAAATCATTTCGTTTGAAAATTTTCGCCACAATATTTTGGCAAGCAATACCGCACAACGGAGTTTTCTCCGATGGTTTCCATACACATACATCACCACATACCCACGCTAACATAGCGTTCCAACTCCACACCGCTACCGGAAAATTAAACGCAGAGATAATTCCTATGATTCCCATCGAGTGATACTGCTCATACATTCTATGATTTGGCCTTTCGCTGTGCATGGTTAAGCCATGTAACTGGCGCGAAAGTCCAACAGCAAAATCGCAGATATCAATCATCTCCTGCACTTCGCCCAATCCCTCCTGCAAACTTTTTCCCATTTCATACGAAACCAATTTGCCGAGCGGCTCTTTTTGCTTGCGCAGTTCATCACCTATCTGCCTTACAATTTCTCCGCGCTTTGGCGCAGGAATATTTCTCCAAACTGCAAATGCTTTTTGTGCTTCACTTATAACTTCATGATATTGTTTCTCGGTAGAAGAAGTTACCGAGCCAATCAGTTTGCCATCTACTGGCGAAAAAGATTTTAGTTCTTCTGACTTGCTCTTGAACCATTTGTTACCGGTAGAAGTTCCTGAATTGCTATTGGCAATGCCGAGTTGTTTTAAAACTTGTTTCATGTTTCTAAAATTGAGAAGGCAATAATAAAGAATAGAATGAAAGGCAAATTGAATCGCTGATGATTAACCAACAAATCTTCTTATCAACTGCATTGGCTTTTGCATTTGCCATTTCAACGTGAACGTAAATTTCTGATACCATTTGCTAATGCCCATCACCTTTTGGTTTTCGGAAATGTTTTTTGTGGTCGCCAACGGTAAGTGAATCTCCACCATGTCTTTAATCAATACTAAACTTAAACCTACTTCGGCTGCGAGTTCGGCTTTTCTCAAATCGTTCAGCACTAATGCCATGTTTGCAAATGGCTGAACAGGAAAGAAACGATGTGTAGTAGAAGTAATATTGAGTGAAGTCAAAAATTTATTGGTTGCACCGAAAGTAGTGAGTGAACGAAATGCTCCATCGGTTTTGGCAATTTGTCGTCCTAAAATATTGCTGCGCCCATTGCGGTCTAAATAATTCTCATCGAGCATGTAATCTTTTTGCAGCCAGTAAGCGAAGGTGTTTGTAGTGCCGTTGCTCAAATAAAATTTCGGATTGGGTGCTGAAATATCATTCGAAGGTTTTGAGTTAATGATAAACCCACCGGCAAAAATGCGCACCGATAATCCTTCGTTCTTCTTTTTGTAGCTTATGGTGAAATTTGCTTCAGCAGAAAGGTTCACAAACGAATTTCCTTCGCGCAGAGTTGCCTGCACATTAAACGGATTGCGTGTGGTATTCCCTTCAACCCGATATTTTATTTCGTTCACGAAATATTTTTGCGCTTCTTTTTTACCATTGTCAAAACGAATCCAATCAACCCATGCAATTACACTGCGCATATTAAGCGAGTGTGTAAATGGCGAACGCGGGTCGCGCTTTTTAAATTCTACATTGATATACGGTTCAACCTTGTTGAACATTAAATTTTGCGGTTCGCTCAAGTACGAAAAACGTTTACCTGCCACACCAACCGTGATACGCTGCATGTTGTTATCAGGATAAAAATTGTAACCCAATCTTCCGAAACCGATAAATTGTTTTGACCCTGTGCCGAATGCAGGCACTAACAGATAATTGAATTTGCGTTTAGGCACCAGCGTGTTGTAGAACGCCATACCAATTTGAAACTTGTCGTAATAATTTCCACCGATATGAGGCGCAAAGAAAACCTGCGTGCGGTTTTGGTTTTCTACGGAGCCGAGAAACTGAAAGCGAAGTTTTTCAAAATGATGTGCGCCTTTGTTCAGTTTGTAAGTATTGTTCTTGCGATTGATTTCAGGAATTTGCAGTAGCGGGTCAATCTGAACTTTATCTCCGCCTTCTGTATTCACCTCAATGTTTTTCTTTCCCTCAAAACCATCCACCCAAATTGTTCTCAGTATAGAATCGCGCTTTAAAACAGAAATAGAAACAGGCGAAGCAATCTCTCCAACATTCTTTAAAGACACACTTGTATTACTGTTGTCCGTTGTCTGTTGTCTATTGACTTTTCCGACTTTGTAATCCACCTTCTTCTTCGTCTTAATCAAATCATCAAAAAACCAACTAAGGTTTTTTCCTGTTTCGGTTTCAAATACATTGCGAATGTCTTCGGGTTGCGGATGTTTGTATTTCCAGATGTCAAAATATTTTTTCATCACCTTGTCAAAAACTTCGGTGCCGAGGTACGCTTCGAGGTAACTGAAGATGAGCATACTTTTGCCATACACCATTACTCCATAACTAAAGTCCGTAAACTTCGAAGAAGTTTGCTCCAACGCTTGGTCATAGTTTTCACGCGCTTGAAACTGATAGCCTAAATCGTAGAGATATTTGTGTCGGTATTGATTTACATCAAATGCTTTTCCAACACCGTTCGAAATTCCACTCAACACTTTTTGCTCAGGATATTTGGTACGGATATATCGTTCTTCATAGTAAGAATTGATGCCTTCGTCCATCCAAGCGTGGTCGCGCTCGTTACTGCCGAGCATTCCATAAAACCAATTGTGCCCAACTTCATGTGTAATCACATCGTCCAAGGAAAAAGCGTTTCGCTCTTCACCAATCACCGTAATGTTCGGATACTCCATGCCACCTCCTGCACTGATTGTTCCATCCACCGCTGTCACCTGCGCGTAAGGATATTCGCCAATCCATTGGCTATAATAGAATATAGCATCGTGCAAGTATTCCGGTGACTTGCTCCACAATTTCGCCTGATTATCGGTGAATAAAGACCAAGTGGTTACTTTTTTCTTTGAGTAAGGCAATTCCACTTCTCCCTTTAACACACGAAAACGTTTATCGGCAAACCAGCCGAAATCGTGAATGTTGGTTTGCTTGTAGTGAAGTGTTTT
>CANJRM010000005.1 GCA_947476645.1 Bacteroidota bacterium | reverse complement strand
GGCAAACATTATCAATGCTCACAAAAAGTTGAATCTTTCCTTTCTCATCCTGAATTTTAAAAAACGTCACCTTGCCTTTTGAGTTGATACTCATAATTCTTCCGGCAATGCTTACGCTTTGAAAATTCTTTTCGGTGTCGTTATATGCCGCAAGTATCTGCGCGCTGTTGCAATTCACTTCAAATGCAGCAGCGGGATACGCATCAATGCCAAGCTCGTTAAGCTTCTGCAATTTTTCTCTTCTTACCAGTTCCTGGTCGTTCAATTCGTGATTCATAGTTAAAATTTGAGGAGCGTGAAAATAAAAAAATCATCCCGTCATTATCGTTGAACAAATGACGGGATGAAACAAAATTTGAAAACATCTTTTTTACCACGTGCAAGCCACCTTGCCCGTGCTCTTGCGACCTTCTAAGAAAATATGCGCTTCTGCTATTTCCGATGCTTTAAAAATTTTTCCTCCTTGTGGTTTGAACACACCTTCGTCAACCAACTTCACCACATTCTCTAAGCAGCGTTTCAGCACATCGGGTTTGTGGTCGGCAATCTTAAGCATGTTCACGCCAATCAAACTTTTCGAAGTCATCATAAACTCGGCAGGATGATAAATACCAAACTGAATTCCTTTTACGAGCTGCGAAAAAATATTCGAAGCATCGGTCATTTGCGCAGCACCGTAGCAAACAATTCTTCCACCGGCATTCAGAATTTTAATTCCGCGCTTGATAAAGTCTGCACCCACCGCATCAAAAATTACATCCACTCCGTCACCCTTTGTTGCTTCATCCACGTATTCGTCAAACTCCACTTTGCTTGTATTGATGACATGATGCGCGCCCATTTGTTTCAGCAATTCCACTTTCGAATCGCTCCCCGTTGTCGCAAACACCTCACAACCTTTATACAAAGCAAATTGCATTAAGCCCGCCCCCACTCCGCCTGCAGCGGAATGAATCAACACCTTATCGCCCGCAAATAAATTCACCACTTCGGCCGCGCAGTAATAAGCGGTGCAGTATTGTGTAGTAAGTGCAGTGCCTTCAGTCACGCTTATTTTATCCGAAATTTTTGCTGCAGCACGCGCATCTGTAATTGCGTATTCGGCATAGCCGCCAAAGCGAGTAAGTGCGGTTACACGGTCTCCTTCAAGCAGGTTCGTCACGTTACTTCCAACGCGTTCCACAGTTCCCACCACATCATAACCAATCACACTCGGAATAGGCGGAGCATCTTTATACATTCCTTTACGCGCCATCACATCGGCAAAATTTAATCCGAACGCTTCTACTTTAATCAAAGCTTCTCCCGCTTTCGGAACCGGCTTCGGAGTTTCGCGAACTTCAAATGCTTCATCGGTATCACCGTGCTTTACAATGTATATTGCTTTCATATTAGTATGTCGGTTGAATGTTTGAATTATTTTCGATGTAAAGTAAAACTTACCATGAACAAAAAGAAATTAAAAAGCATTGACCCGCGCGCGCCTAAAAGATTTCATAAAGAGGCAATCAAAAAGGAAACGCTCAAATTGAAAATGCGTTTAGAAGAATTGCAGAATTTGATGTATGCCGAAAGCAAACACGCGCTCTTGATTATCTTACAGGGAATGGATGCTTCGGGTAAAGATGGTGTAAGCAAAAATGTTTTTGAAAATGTGAACCCGATGGGCTGCCGCGTAATTCCGTTTAAAAAACCGAGCGAGCTCGAAATGAAACACGATTTCCTCTGGCGCATTCACGCTAACGTTCCCGAAAAAGGAATGATTCATATTTTCAATCGCTCACATTATGAAGATGTTCTTATTCAACACGTTCACAATTGGGTTGATGAAAAAACTATTCAGCAGCGTTTCGTTCACATCAACAACTTCGAAAAACTTTTGCTCGAAACTGGAACAGTCGTTCTGAAATTTTATCTCCATGTTTCAAAAGAAGAACAACTGCAACGTTTAGAAGAACGCCTCAGCGACAAAACAAAAATGTGGAAGCATAGCGATGAAGATTTAAAAGAACGCGAGTTCTGGAACGACTACATGAAAGCATACGAAGATGTTTTTGAAAAATGTTCCGATGCTGTTGAATGGAACATCGTTCCTTCCGACCAAAACTGGTACAAGGAATATATTATTGCTAAAAAAGTAGTAGAAACCCTTGAAGGATTGAAAATGAAATTTCCTGGACTAAAAACAACATCATGAATCTTAAAACCACCGACCTCTGCGACTCTCACTCCGACAAACTAAAAATTGCCGAGCCCATCGGCTTTAAAGATTTTGGCGTAGTAAAAAATTTTAACGGAAAAATTCACACCATTAAATGTTTTGAGGACAACAGTTTAGTGCGCAAAGCACTCGAACAAAATGGCGAAGGCAAAGTATTGGTAGTAGATGGTGGCGGCTCTACGCGTTGTGCCCTGCTGGGAGATATGCTTGGCGAATTAGCTGTAAAAAATAAATGGAACGGTATTATCGTTTACGGCTGCATTCGCGATTCTGTAGCTATGGCAAAACTTCCGCTTGGTGTCAAAGCACTCAACGTGCACCCGCTCAAAAGCAACAAGCGTAACGAAGGGCAGGAAAACATCACCGTTCATTTTGCGGGCATCGATTTTACTCCCGGTCAATTTCTTTATGCCGATGAAGACGGAATAATTGTTTCGAAAGAAACACTTCAATAAATCATAATGCACAAAGTTGCCACTGCACTTTTGTTCGACCGCAACAATCGCTTGCTCATTTATCTGCGCGATAACAAACCCGAAATTTCTTTTCCCAATCATTGGGATTTGTTTGGCGGGCACGTAGAAGAAAACGAAACACCCGAACAGGCGTTAGTCCGCGAACTCAAAGAAGAATTAAATCTCCACATCACCGATTATACTTTTTACAAAACCTTCGAAAGCACGAACGAGCAAAAGCCAAACACAAAATTTGTATTCATTGTAAGAACCGAAAAAGCAGCAGAAGAAGTAACCCTTTACGAAGGACAGTATTTGAAAGCAATCAACTTGAATGAAAGAGCGAATTACAAATTCGCAAACATGCTTGGAGAAATTTTGGATGAGTTTGCGAAAACGATTTAGAGAACTCTGTCATGCTGAGCTTGTCGAAGCATCTATCGCAACAACGTAATCGAACCTTTTCGTATTTCCTCATTGGCAGAACCGAGGAATCCCAGTTTAAGTGTCCATACATACACACCCGGATTTTGCAACACGCCTTTATAGGTTCCATCCCATTTAAAATGGTGGTCGTTGCTTTCAAAAACTTTTTCACCCCAGCGGTTAAACACCATTATTTCGAGGAAGCGAAGTGGTTTCAGGTTTCCGAAAATCTGGAAGAAATCATTGCTGTTATCGCCATTTGGTGTAAACACGTTTGGTATAAACACCACAGGACCCTGAACAATAATAGGAATGAGCACAGTATCGTGACAACCGTTGGCATCTACCGCCACCACCGAATAACGCGTGTCAACAGGTGGAGCAACCACCGCAGTTGAACAAGTAGCACAACTTATTCCGGTAGTTGGCGACCAATTATAACTCACCAAATTCGCACCTGTGCTACTGTAAATAAAAACAGTGATGCTGTCATCTGTTGTGAGCGTAGCTTTATTCGGGTCGGCATACAAACCAATGTCCGATAAAATATTGAGCGAAAGCGTAACAACACTATCGCATCCTCCCGAAGAAGTAAGAGTATCCACATAAACTCCCGATGAAGTATAAGAATGTCCGTTCAATAAAAATTGCTGTCCGTAACAAAGCGTTTGTTGAATCTGCGAACTGAAACCATTTACAACCGCAAGATCGGTTGATAGAATACTGTCACAACCAATGGATGTTGTAAGTGTGTCAACATAAATTCCCGGAGTAGATTGATAAGCACCACCGGTGAGGAAACTGTCTTTATCGCAAATGGTAATTTGTCTGTTGCCTGTCAAAATATTCGGCTCGGTAATACTTGTGGCATCTGTTGCGGTGCATCCTTTATTATCAGTTACTACTACAGCATAATTTCCCGGAGAAAGATTTTGAATGTCTTCGGTGGTAAACGCTCCGCTGTTCCAGTTGTAATTGTAATTTGGTGTACCACCATTCACAGTCAAATCAATACTACCATTGCTTCCGCCAAAGCATGAAATATTATTTGTAACGAGAGTAGTTGCTAATGCGGCTGGTTGAGTCACAACTGCGCTGTCATTTTTTACACAACCGTTTGAATCGGTAATTGCTACATAGTAAGTCGCAGCACCAACTCCGTTAATATCCTGAGTGGTTTGTGTACTGCTCCACAAATACGACAGCGGATTTATTCCGCCATTTACGGTTAAATCAACAGCGCCATCATTTCCTCCATTGCAACTTACATTAGTAACAGCAGTTGAAGAAAGCATTCCTGCCGGCTCAAACACTGTTGTAGAAACCGAAACCGAACAATTGTTAGTATCGGTCACTGTTACCGAATAATTTCCTCCGCTCAAATTGAAAAGGTCTTCGGTGGTAATGAGATTACTCCAAGCAAAAGTATAGGGAGTAGTTCCTCCTGTTGGTGTAAGGTTCACGCTTCCGTTTGCAGCACCGTTACAGGTAACATCAACTGCCACCAAAGTTGCAGCTAATGGTTGAGCAGGTGCAGTGATAGTTGCACTTGCACTTGCGGTGCAGTTTGCTCCGTCAGTTACCACTACGGTATTGGAACTTGCTCCCAAGCCCGTTAAATCCTGATTGGTAGAAGTGTTGCTCCACAAATAAGAATAGTTCAATGTGCCTCCGCTGAGAGTAAGGTCAATAGTACCATCAGTTAAACCAAAGCAGGAAACATTGGTAGACGCAAGAGTTAAAACTAAAGCGGTTGGCTGTGTTATTGTAACCGTATCTGTTCTCACGCAACCATTCGAATCAATCATGTTGAGCGCATATTGCCCCGCAGGAATTGCGTTTAAGTCTTCGGTAATAAATGCTCCCGAATTCCACGAATAAACATACGGCACAATTCCACCGCCTACCGTTTCATCAATACTTCCATCGCTGCTACCAAAACAAGTTGCATTGATTGATGTATGTGAAAGAGTAACTGGTGCGGGCTCTGTAATTATTTCGGTATCTACTTTCAAACAGAAATTAGCATCGAACACGTATGCTACATATTGTCCCGGAGGAAGATTAGTAAGCGGAGTATTCAAAACACTCGTATCGCCATTCCAAAAGTAAACGTAAGGAGGAACGCCACCAATGGGAAGAACAGATAAGCTACCGTTGTTATCGCCTGCACACAAAACATTTTGTGGCGTTGTTGTAATACTGAATGGCGGAGGAATTAAATTCAACGGAATACTGTCCAAGCGAATACATCCGTTAGCATCGGCCACAGTAACGGTGTAAGTTATTCCCGGGTCCAATCCCCAAATAGAATCAACGGTTGAGTTGGCGGGGTCGTTCCATAAATAAGTATAAGGAGGCAGCCCGCCTGTAACATGTAAGACTACTTCTCCATCGGCACCACCAAAACATTTTACGTGGAAACCATTATAAAGAGTGGCAACAATGTTGGTTGTAATATTTTGATAAATAACAAAAACAGCGGTATCGCGTTTTATGCATCCGTTGAAATCAGTAATAGAAACAGTGAATGTTCCTGCCGCAAGTCCGCTTATATCCTGTGTAGTGTACAAACCATTACTCCACGAATAAGTGTATGGCGGTGTTCCGCCATAAGGAGTTAAATCAATCGAGCCAAGTCCGTTATTGCAATATGGATTTACAATCACCAATGAATCTGCCACACGCGTAGGTTGAGTAAGCGCAACAGGAATAAATTGTGTAGCGCAATTATTAGTATCAGTAATCTTTACCGCATAATTTCCTGCGCATAAATTATTTACTCCAGTTCCGGCTCCAATCACTGCACCGCTCGAATTTCTCCATTCATAAACATAGGCAGGAGTTCCTCCTGTTACATTGACCGAAGCACTTCCATTACAGCTTCCAAAACAACTTGGAGCTATAATGCCAGTAACAGGACTTAAAGCAGAAGGTTGATTGATGACAAAAGGAATATTCAACGAACAACTGTTAGCATCGCTGGCGATTAGCGTGTAATTGCCCGCACATAAATTTGCAATGATGGAACTTGCTCCTGTATACACCGTTCCGCCACCGGCATTTTGAACTAAGTAAGAATATGGGGCTACACCACCGCTAGTAGTTGCTGTTATCACTCCGTTGCAATCACCATTACACAAAACAGAAGTAGCAACTGCGTTTACAACCAATGGATTATTTAGAATAACTGCATTGGTTCGTGCAATACATCCTTGCTGGTCGGTGAACTGAACGATATAATTTCCGGGGCAAAGATTCTGTATCGTAGGATTTGTTTGCCCTCCAAGAACATTGCTTAAACTATCGAACCACATATAAGTATAAGGTGGCGCACCGCCTGAACCCGAAGTAGAAATAGTTCCGTTGCAGTTTAGTCCGCAGGTGTTTAATGTTGGAGTAGCAGTTGGAATAATGGCTGATGAAGAAATGATAGCAGCACTTTCAAAAGAGTTACAACCCAAACCATTGGTAACATGCACGGTGTAATTGCTGGGGCATAAATTATTTGCAAGCGCATTCGTTTGCCCGGGAATAACCGCCCCAAGTGAATCGAGCCACTGATAGGTACATGGAGGATTGAGGCAACCACCAGAAAGATTAGCGGTTGCCGAGCCATTACAGATGTTGCTGCACGTGGCATTCGTACTCGTACTCGGCAATAAGGGCTGGGAACCAATTTCATTTATAGCTATAGAAAAAGTATCTCGACAACCCGTGACTCCACCGTCTTCAACAATCACTAGATATAATCCTGCACATAAACCGGTAGCAGTTTGCGAGGTTTGATTAGGTATGGTTAGCCATGTATACTGATATGCACCTGTTCCTCCTGCTGCATTTACGGTGGCTGTTCCGTTGCAAACACCGCAAGCTGCATCAACGTGCGTGATGGTAGCAGTAATAGGAGGAGGCTGGGCAATATTTACAGAAGTAATAAACGTGCATCCATGTGCATCAGTAGCAGTAACGTTGTGAAGCCCGCCCGACAAATCAACTACAGTATCGCCATAAGTTCCATTATCCCAATAGTAGGTATAGCCCGGAGTTCCCCCACTCATACTTAAAAGTGCAGAGCCACCATTCCACCCGTAACAGCGAACCAAACCTTGAATGGTAGTTGCGCCCGCTAACGGAAAAGGGAAATCAAGTACGGCTACCGGCTGCGCGGGAATTGCAGGACATCCGTTTCCATCGGTAACAGTTACGTTATAGTTTCCCGGACATAAACTTGTTGCTGTTGCTGCATTTTGATTATTCGGGTCGTTCCATGTTACAGAATATGGAGGTGTGCCGCCAGAAAAAGTTGCAGTAGCTGTACCACTACACTGACCCGTACACTGAGTAACGGTAGATGTCAAAGCAATATTCGAAGGACAAAAAATTCCGGTAATCGAATCAATGATTCCCGTGCAGCCGTGATTGGTTGTTATATCAACAGTGGTATATGGAATTACAGGCGGGCACGCAGGAAAAATATACCAAGGATTTGCGGATGTGCTAGTAGTGCTGTCGGGAAAGTGAAAAAGCCAATTGGTGATTGGTCCCGTTGTGTTTACCTGAAAATAAGTAGTGTCACCCAAACAGGTTCCAGCAACAACATTTACTAAACCACTACTTGTAGTAATGTAAGGGTCAGTAGTACCGGGCAGATTTGGAGTCGTGTTTGGCGGACAATTGATATAAACCGTTTGCACCATTGTGTCGTGACCTTGAACCGCGCAGCAAGGAGTAGAATTGTCTACAATTAGAGTTACGTTATAAGTTCCGCAGCTATCGAAAGTGTGCACTGGATTTTGTGCAGAGCTTGTAGTGCCGTCACCAAAAACCCATGTATAAGTATTGGTTCCGGTTCCTATGGATGTGTTTGTAAACTGCATTTGATTGCCGAGACAAACCGTATCTGCAACAAAGTTGGCGTTGAATACTGGGGCAATAGAAGTTACGGTAATGGTTTGTGTAATATGGCAGGTGGTTGTAAAGAGATTGAACAACACATTATGGCAATAAGCCACAATGGTCATGGTAATAGTATAAGTGCCGGGAGCTGCGTAATGATGGCAAGGGCTCCCGCCAGATACAGTAGTTCCGTCACCAAAATTCCAATCAACACTTACCAACTGGTCGCAATCACTTATATAGTTACCGCATACCTGCCAGCAATCGCACCACGGAGAATATTGGATTTGAAACCATGAACCCGTGCAGCCATTCGAGTTGCTTTTCTGTACACAAAAAATGCACAGAAATAGCGTTATAAAAATTGATTTGTAAACAGCTTTCATGCGTGTGCTGTTTTGGGGTTTATATAAAGTGAAATTCAATTACACAGATTCTTCACCCGCGCTTCACGCCTGGTCTCTTTTATGCTTTCGGGATTCGGCTTTACCATATTGGGCGGCACAATTCCCTGTTCTACTTTTTGCATAGCCGCACCTTTTACTGCATGCGATGTCGAAACTAGCGAGCCCATATTCATTGTTACATTATTTCCCAAACAAGAACCGTTTCCATTGAAATCGGTTTTTAAGAGAAGCACATCAAAACCTTCGCTGGTAAAACTTGCTGTAGAGCCCACGGTTACGATTCCGCTTTTTGTAAGTGCTAATTTCGAAGGGTACTCTTCGCTCTTGCCTCCGTACGTTTTTGACCATTGCACATCTCCTGTTTTACTCAATTTAAAAGTAAGTACATCGCTGCTACCGCTTCCAAAACTTTTTGTAAAACCAGAAACCACAAAACCACCATCGGGCAATTGAAGAATATCAGCTACCGATTCAAAACCTTTGCCACCAAAAGTTTTTGCCCAAAGCACATTGCCGCTGGCATCTAAACTCATGGCAAAAATATCGAGGTTGAACTTTGAAACGCTGGTATTACCCACCACCACAAAACCGCCCTCGCGTTTTTCAATAACAGTGTAGCCCATGGTAATTTGATTCGATTGAAACTCACGCGCCCATTGCAAATTTCCATTTGGTTTTACTTTAGTGAGCAACATTGTTCGCGTATCTTCCATGTTTACTGTTTGCGCAGGCTTCTCAATTTTTTTATCAGTGCGCCCCATTTTAGCAATGTTGCCTGCCACCAAATATGAACCATCGCTGGTTACAATAACCGAAGTTCCAGTGGAGCCCACATTCTCTTCGCCATAAGTTAAACTGCGCGACCAAATTTTATTCCCGCTGCCATCTACTTTTATCAAATACATATGTTGGTCTTCGGCACGCATATCGAAAAATGTATTCGACACCATCGTCATGCTTTTAACCATGCCGGCTATTACGAAATTATTATCAGGGGTATGCTGAATAGAAAAACCTTCGGTTTCATTTCCGCCTTCATCATAAATTTTTTTCCAAAGCAAGTTTCCGGTTACATCGGTTTTCAAAAGGGTTAGATGTTCTCCTTCCACTTTGTTAGGCTGGTATTTTTCTGCTGTAGCAATAAAGCCGTGGTCTGCGGTGGCAATTACATCGTTCAGTGTTTCTCTTTCTGGTCCTCCAAATGTTCTTGTCCAAATCAAATGACCAGCGCTATCGGTATGCATCAATAGCATGTCGCGCTCGGTTTGTCCATAACTTTCGGTTTCCCCCGCTATAATAAAACTGCCGTCATCTAAAACACGAAGTGCGCTTCCTTTTTCAAAACCTTCCATACCAATAGCAGACTGAAAACCGGACTGTGCCGCAACAAAAAATATTGCGTGAACGCAAATAAACGTGAGCGAAAAAAATTTGTTGACGCGCTTAAGCATCGGATTGTTTTATGGTGTGTCAGATAAAACGGTTGGAAAAGTAATTTTATATTTTCTGAAAACCAAAAAAGATTTTTGCCAAAAACAGAGTTGTAAAAATTCTACCTCGAATAATTCGGAGCTTCCTTTGTAATGGTTACATCATGCGGATGCGATTCCTGAACGCCTGCCGCTGTAATGCGAACAAATTTCGCTTGTTGCAATGCCTTAATATTTTTTGCCCCGCAGTAACCCATGCCTGCGCGCAAGCCGCCAATGTATTGATACATTACTTCCTGCACACTGCCCTTAAACGGCACGCGACCAACAATTCCTTCGGGCACCAACTTTTTAATATCATCTTCCACATCCTGAAAGTAACGGTCTTTACTTCCTTCCTGCATAGCCTCCACACTTCCCATTCCGCGATACGATTTGAACTTTCTTCCTTCATAAATAATGGTTTCGCCCGGGCTCTCATCGGTTCCCGCAAAAACACTTCCTGCCATAACGCAATCGGCACCGGCAGCAATAGCTTTTACAATATCGCCCGTAAAACGAATTCCACCATCGCCAATAATCGGCACGCCTGCTTTTTTCCCTGCTTTGCTCGCTTCATAAATGGCGGTGAGTTGTGGCACTCCTACGCCTGCCACAATTCGTGTGGTGCAAATACTTCCCGGACCCACACCTACTTTTACTCCATCTACACCTGCATCAATCAATGCCTGCGCGCCTTCTTTAGTAGCAACGTTTCCACCAATAATATCGATATGCTTAAAAGTTTGTTTTGCTTTTTTTATGGCAGTCAACACCCCGCGCGAATGTCCGTGTGCAGTATCAATACAAATCACATCAACGCCCACATGTTGCAATGCTTCCATGCGCTGAAACATATCAGCCGTAACTCCTACTGCCGCGCCACACAACAAACGACCGTATTTATCTTTAGAAGAATTCGGATGCGCTTTTACTTTCAGAATATCCTTGTAAGTAATCAGCCCCACCAATTTTCCGCTGGTGTCAATTACGGGAAGCTTTTCGATTTTATATTTCTCTAAAATCTTTTCTGCCTGCTTCAAATCCATTCCCTTCGGTGCGGTAATGAGTTTTTCTTTCGTCATTATCTCGGTCACTTTCTTCTTCATGTCTTTCTGAAAACGCAAATCTCTATTGGTGAGAATACCCACAAGCTTTCCGCTTTTGCTAATGATAGGAATACCGCCAATTCTATTTTCGGTCATTAAGCGATGTGCTTGTCCAACGAGTGCATCTTCGGTTAGTGTAACAGGGTCGAGAATTAAACCGCTGTCTGCTCGTTTTACTTTGCGCACCATTTCGGCTTGCTTTTCAATGCTCATATTTTTGTGCAGAATGCCAATGCCGCCTTCGCGCGCAATAGCAATAGCCAGCGCCTGCTCGGTTACGGTATCCATAGCCGATGAAACAACGGGCACGTTGATTTCAATGTTGCGGGTTAATCGGGTTTTAATTTCTGCTTCGCGGGGAAGAATTTCGGAATACGCGGGAACGAGGAGAACATCGTCAAAAGTTATTCCTTCGTTGCTGAACTTTTCGTCAGCAGATTTTTTTGTTGCCATGCGCAAATATGCGAAAAAAGCGCAGAGCAGAAACTTCTCCAATAGAAGGAATCAACTTACAAGCGTTTTTTTAGTTTCTTTAAACAATAATTCAAGCGTAAAACAGAATTCGGTGTTCTCCAGAAAGCAATTTCAAATTTCTCTTCTTGTACTTTCCATAGCAGCACTGTTGCCTTTTGTAATTATCTGTTTCTATGCCCTCCCCTTTGCCGATGATTTTTGTTTTGGATGGACGGCTTCTGAAAAGATTTCATTCGTTCAAAAATTTCTCAATCAATACTTGTATTGGAACGGAAGATATACGGCTGATGTGCTCGTAAACTTTCATCCACTTGTTACAGGAAAGATTTTGGTGTATCAGTTTTCAATACTTGTTCCTTTACTTGCCACACCTGTCATTTTTTATTTTCTATTGGATTCAGCGGTTTCTAATAATCAATCATCATTAATCAATTATCAATTTGTAATCGCTTCTCTCCTCATCACACTCTTTTACCTCAACTACCAGCCCAATATCACTGAAGGCATTTACTGGTTTATAGGCATTTCAAATTATCATCTCGGCAATCTCTGTTTGCTTTTACATTTCATCTATTTACTCAAAGCATTTTCAGCAAACGGGAAATCCAAAATTACTTTTCAAACCTTAGCCTCTTTACTTCTTGTTGTTTCAATTGGCTTTAATGAAATAGGAGCGCTGCTCATTCCGCTGTTTTATTTTTTCGTTCTTGTTTTTAGTGCAAAAACAGAAAGCAGGAAATTTTTTGCAGGATTATTTCTCATCGCTTTTGTTTCTTCTTCTTTTGTTTTCTTCTCTCCCGGAAATTTTGTTCGTGTCAGTGTATTTCCCGAACGATACATTTTGCTCCACTCGCTTTTGTATTCGTCAGCGCAAACCCTTCGTTTTTTGTCCAAGTGGATTTTCAATCTGCCGTTTATTCTGCTCAGTTTAGTGATTGTGGCAAATGCTGATAAAGTAAAACTCAAATTACCCGTTTTAGATTTTCGTGTTTTAGCAGTCGCGTTGTTGTTCGTTGTGTTCTCGGGTTCTTTTATTCCTTATTTCGCTACGGGCGTTCTTGGTCAGCACCGAACTATCAACTATGTTTTTTTCTATTTCATTTTGATTTGGTTTCTGCTGGTCATTTCGGTTTCGCAAAAATATTTGTTGTATGAAAAGTTGAATTGGTTGAAGCAGGAGAACCGAATTTTTGCAACTATGACAATCAGCGTTCTCATGATGATGTTCTCCGGAAATAGTTTGAAAATATTGCAGGATTGCAATGCAGATAATTTCAGAAAATACGAAACCGCGTTTTATGAAAGGCAGAAAACCATTCTGCAAAAACCTGATGCACAGATTGCTCCTTTAGAAATTGTTCCTGATGTTTTTACAATAACAGATGCAGAAAACGATACCGCTTATTGGGTTGACAAGTGCATGAAAAAATATTATACCGAAACAGGAAACGAATTGAAGTAAATCAATTCGAATACAGCAAGAATCGCAAATAGAGAATGTGTTTGCCTTTAGGATTTTTTGAGTAGTCAAGAACAATAGAACCGTATTTGTCATTGGTAAATTCCAAATCAGAAAGCGCTTTCGATTCTTTGTTAGCAATGCAAGAAGAAACCCATCCGTCCGCTGGCGGAAAATTTTCCATCAATTTTTTTTCAAAAGCTTTGTAAGAGGAAACAAAGGACTGGTCAACCGCATCTGCCTCTTTTATAACCGAAACAAAATCAAGTGGCGATTGATAGAACGGAAAGCTGTAAAGCATATTAAACTTCTCTCCGGGTATTTTGAGTTTGGTGCTGTATGTAAATTGGTAGTTCCAGAAATTTGCCGAGCTTTTCACTCCGCTTTTAATCGAAAAGAAATTCGACTCGTGGTAAGACTTGAACACATCGAGAATTGCTTTTTTAAACGGATTAATATTTGATGAGCTGTTTTCTACTTCTTCAGCAGGCACTTCAAGGAAAGTAGATTTTTCTAACTGCCTGTATTTTTCCTGATTCTTAATTTTTGCGTATGAAGTCTTTTTCTGCTCCGCAACTTTCACATCTACAGGAACAGCCTTTGTCTCGGTGAAAAATTTTATAGAACCAATGGTTTCAAGTTTTGCATTGGTAAAAGAAACTTCAATGGCAATTTTATCCTTATAAAATTTCATAGAATTTCTACCGAGGAGTTTTTGTCCATCACCTAATTTTGCTTTTAGGGCAGCCGTATCATCGCTCAGTAAAATTCCGTAGGGCAAAGCAGAACTGCACTTCAAAAACTTTGTTCCGTTGACCTGATAATTTTCACCCGCAATTAAAATGCTTTCCACTTTGTCGGTTATGGTGTTTACCGAAAGTTTGATGCCGCCATAATTGTTTTCAAATTTTTTGTCTAGCAGCCAAAATTCCTTAATGGGTTTAAACTCTTTGGTAGCTGTATTGAAACCAAGCAGCAGCAGAAGATTATTGCCTATGTATTCATCAGCAGAAAATGCTTTGAAGAAAAGGAATGTGAAAAAGAAAACTACCAGCGCAAACTTCGGGCTCATTAAACGTTTTAGGCGGTCGAAGGTATTTTTTTTGAATAGCCGAGTAACTTAAAATTACTCACTCGTCTTTTTCCTTTCCCGCTTAGCTTCTTTATCCAACTCTGCTTTAGGGTCGTTGCGTTTCACGTTTCCAATGTTTAAGTTTTGCGCCAGCACGAGTTTTTCTTTGCCGTGTTTTGTTTTCATTTCGTCAATGGCTTTGTAAAGCAGAATGTCTTTTTCGCGGTCGTCAAACAAATTGATTTGATAAGAACCATCTTCTAAGGAAGAAAACTTTACTCCGAGCAAACGCACTTTTCTGTTCGCGTCAAAAAATTCATTGAACAAGTGAATTGCTTTTTCCGTCAGCAGTTTCGAGTTAGTAGTAATTGGAATTGCCAATTGCTTGGTATGCGTTTCAAAATCGCTGTAACGAATTTTTATTGCTACACATGAAGTCAGTTTTTTTTCTTCACGCAATTCGAAAGCTAATTTTTCGGTGAGCGCAATGATTACTTTCTTCAACCATTCTGCATCGTTCGTATCTGCATCAAAAGTTCTTTCGCTGCTCATGCTCTTCGGTTCGTGATATGGCTGCAAGGTTGAAGTAGCTCTGCCATGCGCGCGCTCCCACAAATCAATTCCGCTTTTTCCCATCCAGTTATATAATGCTTCGCGCGAAAATTGTCGCAAGTCATAAATAGTTTTCACGCCTTTATCGTTCAAAAATTTTTCTGTTTTCTCTCCGCAAAAAGGAATTTTACCAACAGGTTTCGGGTCAAGGAATTCTTGTTCCCTTCCAATTTCAATCATGTGTTGTCCATTCGGTTTGGCTTCGTTGGTTGCCATCTTCGCCAGCATTTTATTGATGCTAAGCCCCCACGAAATGGGAAGATTAGTTTCTGCAATAATTGCCTGCCTCAATTCAGTTGCCCATTTATAAGTGCCGAAATATTTTTCCATGCCCGTGAGGTCAACATAAAATTCATCAATCGAAGCTTTTTCAAAAAGTGGTGCGCGCGCAGCAATTATATCAGTCACCATTTTCGAATATGTGCTGTAATCATTCATTCTGCCCCATAAAAAAATGGCGTGCGGACAAAGCTTCTTCGCTTTTGAAGTTGACATAGCACTATGCACTCCGAATTTTCGCGCTTCATAACTGCACGATGAAACCACTCCGCGCGTGCTCGTTCCGCCTACAATTACGGGCTTGCCATTCAGCGAAGGATCAAACAATCGTTCAACAGAAACGAAGAACGAATCGAGGTCGAGATGAAGGATTTGGCTTTGCACGAAACAATACTAAGTAAATTACTAAATATTTTTGCTTATGTTTGAAGCACAAAATTTATAAGCATGGACTTTATAGCAACCAACATGAAATTTTTGCGCAAGCAAAAAACCTGGACACAAAATGATTTAGCAGAAGAACTCAATATCAAGCGTTCGCTCGTAGGTGCGTATGAAGAGAGCCGAGCACGTCCGACTTACGAAGTGCTGCACGACCTGTCGAAACTCTTCAAATATTCGATTGACCAACTTATTACAAAAGATTTGCGCCAAACAGAAAAGGTGGCATTGTTCAGCGAAGAACAACTGAATAGTGATGTAACCGGAAAAAATTTGCGCGTGCTTGCTATTACCGTTGACAAAAAGGATAACGAAAACATTGAAATGATTCCCGTGAAAGCTGCCGCAGGATATTTGACAGGCTACGCTGACCCTACCTTTATTAAAGAGTTGAACAAATTCCGTTTGCCGTTTTTGCCAGTAGGAACTTATCGCGCTTTTGAAATTAAAGGTGATTCCATGTTACCGATTTTGCCGGGCACTGTGATAGTAGGCGAGTATGTAGACAATTGGAAAACGATTAAAGATGGAAGCACTTACATCATTCTTTCAAAACACGATGGGATAGTGTTCAAACGCGTGTTTAATCAGATTGAAGAAAACGGAACCTTGATTTTGCGCAGCGACAACACTTCGTATCCCGCTTATCCGATTAAAGCAGAGGAAGTGCTTGAAGTTTGGAGAGCTGTACTCAACATCAGTTACATGAATAAAGGAGCCGACATGAGCTACCAAAACATCTTGCAGTTGATGCAGGAATTGAAAAAAGATGTAGCTGATTTGAAAGCGAATTGATTTATTTTCAAGCTACTCTCATTTATTCTACTACATTCGCCCCGCGTTACAAAAAAGTAGCGCACTTCACACGAACTACAAGTGTGAGATGTGACTTACAAGCAAAGTCGTAGCAGGTTTTTAAAGCTCTGCGTATCCGTCAGGGTTCTCTCTCCAAAAAAAGTTCGGTGATAAACCGAAGTCAATTTTTAATCATCGCGATTAGCGTGACGTTAATTCGTTTGCAATTGCGACAAAACAAACAACATGGAAATGGAAAAATTCCGCGCGCTCGGATTGAGCGAAAATGTACTTAGTGCTTTAGCTAAAAAAGGATGGGAGCAACCATCGCCTATACAGGAAAAAACAATTCCGCTTTTGCTCAGCGGCTTAAAAGATATTGTAGGACAAGCCCAAACCGGCACAGGAAAAACTGGTGCTTTCGGCTTACCGCTTATCGAAAAATTAGATGACAACAACAAGAATGTGCAAGCCCTCGTGCTTTGCCCAACTCGTGAGTTGGCAATACAAGTAGGCGAAGAAATCAACTCTTACAAAGGCGATAAAAAATTCAACGTGTTGCCAGTGTATGGTGGTCAGAGTTATCAAATTCAAGAGCGCGGTCTAAAACGCGGTTCGCAAATTGTGGTAGGAACTCCAGGTCGTATTCGCGATTTGATTGACAAGAAAACGTTGAAGCTTGACCATGTAACGCATGTAGTGTTAGATGAAGCCGATGAAATGTTGAACATGGGATTTGAAGAAGAGGTTCGCGAAATCTTGAAAGCAATTCCGGAAGAAAGAAGAATGTTGTTGTTCAGTGCTACTATGCCTGCGCAAATTCTTCGTTTGGCAAAAAATTTCATGAAGGAATATGACCTTGTGGAAATGAAGAGTGAGCAAACAACCTCATCGCTTACCGAGCAAATTTATTTTGAAGTGCGCCCAAGCGAACGCTTCGAAGCACTGTGCCGAATCATTGATATTGAGCCTGAGTTTTACGGTATTGTTTTTTGCAGAACAAAAATTGAAACCGATAATGTAGCGCATCAGTTGAACGACAGAAGTTACGAAGCCGAAGCTATGCACGGTGATATTTCGCAAAATCAGCGCGAGTTAATTATCAAAAAATTCAAGGCGAAGAAGGTAACGATTCTCGTGGCTACCGATGTAGCAGCACGCGGAATTGACGTGAACGATTTGACACACGTTATCAATTACAACTTACCGCAAGACCCTGAAGCGTACGTTCACCGAATAGGAAGAACAGGTCGCGCAGGAAAGCAGGGAACAGCTATCACTTTTATTTCTTCGAATGAGTTGCGTGAGCTTTTGTTCATTCAAAAAATTGCACGCGCTACTATTAAGAAAGAGCAAGTGCCTACCGTAAAAGATGTAATTGAAATTCGCAGAACAAAAATCAAAACGGACATCCGCGAAATGATTGACACCGGAGAATATCAGGAATTTGTGACTATGGCGCATGAGTTGATTGACGAAGGTCAAACTGCTGAGCGTGTTGTTGCAGCGTTGCTGAAATACACTTTCAAAGATGAATTGAAAGAAGATGCTTACCGCGAAATAAGCGAGAGCAGAGGAAGCAGTGTAGATAGTAAAGGTACCGCGCGTTTGTTCGTTGCCCTCGGAAGAGAGCAGGGATATTCACCGGGAACATTGGCTAAATTCCTCGAAGACGAAGGAAACATCAAGCAAACTGCCATTAAGGATATTAAGGTGTTTGATAAGTTCTCGTTCATCAGTGTTATGTTTCAGGAAGCAGAACAACTGTTGGCTGTGTTTGCTAAAAACAAAGAGGGAAGAAAACCGCTTATTACTAAAGCAAAAGATAGAGACAGTAATAGCAGCAGTAGTGGCGGTAATCGTTTTGGTGGTGACCGTGGCGGACATCGCAACAATTTGAACGATGAAAGCAGAGAGAAAAGCTTTACCGATAAGAAACCTTATGCGGAAAAGAAATCTTTTAGCGGTGACAGAAAACCATTTAGCAGCGAGAAAAAATCTTACGGTGGAGAAAGAACTTCAGCTGATGGTAAAAAATCTTTCAGTCGCGAACGGAAACCTGTTTCAGATTCAGCCGATTCAAAACCGTATGAAAAACAAGATTACATCAAGAAAGACTTTGTAAAAAGCGATTCAACATCTGATGCTAAACCTGTTCGCAAACGCGACAATAAGTTGACAGACTATTTGGAAAAGAAACCAGCTGTTGATACAAAAGCATCGAAGAAAAAAACCAATACACCTGAACTCGAAAACTTCATGAAGAAATTCAGCGATGATGATTTGAGTTGGTAAACAAGTAGTAATACAAATACAAAAGGCAGTGGGCGTTAGCTTACTGCCTTTTTTGTTTTTATTCGTGCAGTAATAAACATGAAGCAATTTATCCTCTGTATTTCATTTGTAATTTCAATTTCGCAATTTGCAATTGCTCAAATGCCCTGGTATCATCACACCACCATTTACCAGATTTATCCGCGTTCGTTTTACGATAGCAATGGCGATGGCATTGGAGACATTCAAGGCATTATTCAGAAACTCGATTACATCAAATCTATTGGTTACGAAACCATTTGGTGTTCGCCATTTTTTAAATCACCACAGCTTGATTTTGGTTACGATATTTCTGACTACTGCGATATAGCTCCCGAATACGGCACACTTGCCGATGCGCAGCAACTGATTGACGAAGCGCACAAGCGCGGAATGAAAATTGTTTTTGACATGGTGATGAACCATACTTCTAATGAACATCCGTGGTTCAAAGAAGATTTACTTCGAAAGCCCGAAGAAAGAAATCAGACAACCGATAATTATATATGGAAGGACAAACCAAACGCGTGGAAATCTACTTTGAAAAAAAAAGGTTGGCACTACTCACCTGAACGCAATCAATTTTATTGGGCAAGTTTTCTTTCGTTTCAACCCGATTTGAATTATAGAAACCCCAAGGTGAAAAAGCAAATGTTTGAGAATGTAAAGTTCTGGCTCGCAAAAGGAGTAGATGGTTTTCGGCTCGACATGTTCAACTCTATTTATAAAGATGAAGAATTTAGAAACAATACCGCATCAAGAAATTTTGTTTCTACAAAGTATAACACCAAAGGTTTTAAGAGCACTATTAAAGGTTATGTGAATCAGCCAGAGAGTTTTGATTTTGCAAAAGAGTTGCGCAACGTTTGCGATACCTTTGGTGAGCGAATGCTTCTCGGAGAAGTTTTTGGTGACCACGCCATGATTAAAAATTTTGTAGGTAAAGAGAAGAATGATGGGCTCGGCTTAGTGTTCAACTTCGAAATGCTGCGCTTCAAATTCAACGCAAATTATTTTCACAAAACTATTTCAGGTCTTGAAAAAGATTTCTCCGCACCCTTTGCTCCCGTATATGTTTTCAGCAATCACGACAGGCGCAGAAGTATGAAACGGTTAAACGGCAACATTGCAAAAGCAAAACTGTTGCACGTGCTTCAACTCACCACTCGTGGTGTGGCGTGCATGTATTACGGTGAAGAAACCGGAATGACGGATGTGCGCATGCCTTACAAAAAAGCGCTTGACCCTATTCCGCATTTGTATAAAGGCATTCCGCGCTTTTTGGTTGACCTCGCTGGCGAAACCATGAACCGCGATGAATTGCGAACGCCTATGCAATGGAACAGTTCTAAGAACGCGGGATTTTCTACCGCAGAAAAAACATGGCTGCCTGCGCATACTAATTTCACCAATGTAAACGTTGAGAAGGAGAGGAGTGACGAAAATTCTTTGCTCAAAGTAGTTCAACAGGTTTTAAAAATCAGAAAAGAGATGCCGGCAATTCATTCGGGAACCTTGGAGTTAATCAGCAAAGGAACTCTGCCTTCTAATGTTCTTGCCTTCAAAAGGAAAATGGATGGAGAAGAAGTACTGGTGGTATTGAATTTCAGCAAGGCAGAAAAGGAAATTGCTTTGACGGAAAATTTTTCAAATGTTCTGTTCAGCAGTTCGGCAAACGAAAAACTTACCGAAGGAAAAATTCATTTGAGTGCTTATGGCACTATGATTTTAAAGAAATAAGTTTCCGTCTCTAAGTATTTTTCATCACCTACCACGGCATTCAAAATATTCTATTTTCGCCTTCGTCAATACAACAAAACTAAAGCATGAACACAAGACAAGAAGAACCGGAAAAGCCTTCCACAGAGCCCGATAAGTTAATGGAGAAATTTGCCGGTGGCATGATGAAGTTCGACAACAAGTTTCTCGAACAACGCAAAATATTTTTGTGGGGCGGAGTGCATGATGAGAGTGCCGAAAAATTAGTGAACCGTCTATTGTTTCTCGAAGCTACTGACCCCGGGAAAGAAATTACTTTCTACATCAACAGTCCGGGCGGAGTGGTAACAAGTGGTATGGTTGTTTACGATGCTATGCAAATGATTACATCGCCTGTTACTACAATTTGTATGGGTCTTGCTGCTTCTATGGGTTCAATTTTATTGAGTGGCGGAACAAAAGGCAAGCGCTTGATTTGGCCAAGCGGCAGAGTAATGATTCATCAACCATCGCTCGGTGGCATGTATGGTCAAGCGACTGATATTGAAATTACAGCCGCTGAAATTCAGAAGATAAAAGAAATGAGTGCAGACCTTTTAGCAAAGAACTGCGGTAAGACTTATGAGCAGGTAATGAAAGATTTCGACCGCGACCACTGGATGAATGCGAAGCAAGCTGTTGAATACGGAATTGTAGATGGCATTGCCGACAAACTGATTTAACTGAAATGACACGCTTAGACCAAAATGTTGAAGTAGCGCGCTACCAAAAAGATATTGCTACTCGCCTTGGAATAGATTCTCAAAATCTGATTTTTAATTACAAGCAGAAGAACGAAACTGTTCGTTTAGATTTAGTTACCGTAAATCCAAAACACGAACAGAGTTTTCTTTTTCAAACGGTTACCGGCACCGATAAAATTGATGCACTCAAAAAAATGCTCGAGTATGTTACTGAGCATTATTACAACGAAAATAGTTTGACCATTCAGTGGATTAAAATAGGAGAGAACAAGTTGCACACTTCTTACTTCCGTGCGCAAAACATGTATGAAGCCCTTGATAAATTTTATTATGGTCGCGATATGGGCTCGTATAAAATTTTCAGTATAGCGTTGAACCCTGTGAGTTAAATTAACTCAACGCCTGTTTCAAATCTTCGAGCAAATCTTCTACATCTTCAACACCTACACTTAAACGAAGGAGATTGTCGACCACGCCTACTCGCTCTCTTTCTATTTTTGGAATAGAAGCATGAGTCATGGTAACAGGATGATTGATCAACGATTCCACTCCGCCTAACGACTCCGCCAATGAAAATACTTTGAAGGACGATGCGATGCGGAAAGTTTCTGCCTCATCAGCATTTTTTAAAACAATCGAAATCATTCCGCCAAAGTCGCGCATTTGTTTTTTTGCAATAGCGTGATTTGGATGGTCTTCAAAGCCGGGCCAATGAATTTTTTCGATACGCGGATGCGTTTTCAAATACTCTGCAATTTTCCTTCCGTTGAAACAATGGCGCTCCATGCGCAAGTGTAAAGTTTTTATTCCGCGCAAAACCAAAAATGAATCCATTGGTCCGGGATTTGCACCGCATGAATTGAGAATAAAATAAAGTTGCTCGTGCAGTTTGTCATCGTTCATCACGAGTGCGCCCATCACCACATCGCTGTGTCCGCCTAAATATTTTGTAACGCTGTGCATCACAATATCGGCACCCAGTGCAAGCGGGGTTTGTAAATACGGAGAAGCAAATGTATTGTCAACCGCAAGCAGAATATTTTTCTCCTTCGCAATTTTTGCGCAGGCTTCAATATCTACAATTTGCATAGTTGGGTTAGTGGGAGTTTCTAACCAAATCAATTTTGTTTTGTCATTCACTTGCGCACGAATATTTTCTACATCGGTCATATTAACGAAGTGAAACTTGATGCCGTATTTCGCAAATACTTTCGTGAACATTCGGTAAGAGCCACCATACAAATCATCGCCTGTTATTACTTCATCGCCAGGATTCAATAATTTTATAACCGCATCTGTAGCACCCATTCCACTGCTGAAGCAAATAGCGTGTTTGCCATCTTCTAACGCGGCAAGATTTTTTTCAAGAGCAACACGCGTAGGATTTTTTCCGCGCGCGTAACCGTAACCTTTATTTTTTCCCGGAGACTCCTGCACATAAGTAGATGTTTGATAAATGGGAGTCATAATAGCTCCTGTGCTCGGGTCGGGTTCTAAGCCCGCATGAATTGCCTTGGTTCCGAATTTCATAGAAAATGATTTTTGAAAAGCGAAGATAGAATTCACTTCAACTTCACCATCGGCAACTAAATTCTTACTTTCATCAACTAAATTTTTTTCATGAAACAAATTTCCTCACTCCTTTTTTTATTCCTCGCTTGTATGCAACTGCAATCGCAATCACCCGATGGTTCTTCGCGCTCATCGGTAAATCCGTATTTGTTTCCGTTTTATCACGGAGTGGCTTCGGGTGATCCGCTTGCCGACAGAGTAATTCTTTGGACGCGCATTACGCTTGATATTCCTATGGACCCTGTTGCGGTGAATTGGGAAATTGCTACGGATACTTCTTTCAGCAACATCATCAATAACGGAACAGTTTCTACCGACAGCACAAAAGATTACACCATTAAAGTTGATGCAACAGGATTACAGCAAAATACCTGGTACTACTATCGGTTCATTTACGACACATTGAAATCTGTCATCGGAAGAACGAGAACATTGCCAACAGGAACGGTAAACAATCTTCGCTTTGCGGTAGCGAGTTGTCAGGATTATCAGGATGGATTTTACAATGCGCATCGTCATCTCAGCCAACGAAATGATATTGACGCGGTTTTGTTTTTAGGTGATTACACTTATGAAAGTGGTGAGAATGTAAATGCGGTGGGCGGTCGTTTGCATGAACCAAGTAGCAAAACAATTCAGTTGAGTGATTACAGAATTCGCCAATCACTTTATCATCTCGATGCAGATTTGCAGGAAGCGCATAGACAATATCCATGGATATGTGTTTGGGATGACCACGAAACCGCGAACAACTCTTACACCAACGGAGCAAAAAATCACAATCCGGTAAATGATGGTCCGTGGTACGACAGAAAAGTAAACGGAGTAGAAACGTATGAGCAGTGGATGCCTGTGCGAATGCCTGATGTGAATGACACGTTTAAAATTTTCAGACGATTTACCTGGGGAAATTTAGCTGACCTGCACATGCTCGACACGCGTTTATATGACCGCGACAAGCAAGCAGTAGGCGGACAATTTATTCCTATCAATGATTCAACGTTGATGGACAACACGCGCAATATGCTCGGTCCTGTTCAGTTTGATTGGCTCGAACATAATCTTGATAGTTCAACTGCGCAATGGCAAATTTTGGGTCAGCAGGTAATGATGGCGCCATTGGTAATTCCTCAGGGATTTCAACCTACAGCAGTCATCGTAAATCCTGACCAGTGGGATGGTTATCCTTACGATAGAAAAAAATTGTACGACCATATTCTGAACAACAATATTCAAAACATGGTGGTGCTCACTGGCGATATTCATACTTCATGGGCAAATGATTTGCCGCTCGATAATTACGATACGGTTTACCGCCAAAATTCGGTGGGTGTTGAATTTGTGGGAACGAGTATTACATCGGGCAATGAGTTGAACAGTCCTTTCACTTCCGAAATTATTATGGGAATGGCCCCTTACATTCGTTACGTTGACCTAACGCTTCATGGTTATTACATTTTGGATATTAACGCGCAGCGCACACAAGGCGATTATGTTTATGTGAGCGATATCACTACGCAAAATTATACGGTGAGCACCGGACCATCGTGGTATGTAAACAGTGGCGAAAGATTTTTACGACAGGCAAATTCTCCTGCTGTTGCGCAAAACACTTATCCTATTCTTGCACCCGTTACTGTTCAAAGCACTTCGATAAAAAATCTGACCGACAACATCACTACTATTTCTGTTCATCCAAATCCTTTTTACGATGAAGTGCTGATTCAATTTAATTCGCAAGTGCCCGAAGATGTAACCCTCGAAGTTTTTTCTTCGACAGGAAAAATAATGAGCAGGAAAAATCTTGGCATCACAAGTCAAGGACTGAACTATGCCACGTTTAACGGAAACAATTTTCCTTCTGGATTTTATATGGTGGAGCTAAAAGGCAAAAGCCACTCGGTAGGAAAAGCAGTAATTAAAGTGAATTGAAAATTTTTAAATCATTAGTTTAGGATTTCAAAAAACAAAACCCCATGAGAAAAGCTCTACTCTTATTCTGTGTTTTTGCTTTCACTAATTTTTTTCAGAATTATGTAAGCGCTCAAACAACACCTTGGCCCGATTGGGTTTTTAAGCATTGGGTTTGGGAAGGAGAAGGAACCACTGCAAGTGCGCAGCAAATTGTAGCCGATTACAAAGCGCACAACATTCCTGTTGATGCTATTATTATTGACAGCCCTTGGGAAACTGACTACAACACATTTGAGTGGGACAGCACTTTATATCCCGGTGTGCAGGCAATGATTGATTCTTTTCACGCGCAGGGAATGAAAGTTCTTTGTTGGGCAACGGGAGGAATTGATACGAACATTCATCCGCTTTGGGATTATGGTGTTGCCAATAATTTTTTCATGAAGAAAGATGCAGCAAGCCCTGCTGCTGTTGTAAAATGGTGGAAGCCTACCAAGTGCAGTTTAATTGATTGGTATAATCCTGCTGCTGTGGCGTGGTGGAAAAGTTTGATGGATAAAACATTGGCTACCGGCATTGACGGATGGAAATGTGATGGTTCAGATTTTCTGTTGCTTGCCGATTTTCCAAACACCTATTATTACTCGCCTTACCTTGCTGCTAATATTCCGAGCCGCAACGATTACTCCGATAAATACTACCGCACCTTTTTTGATTACACCCGTCAGCAACTTGGCAACGACCGAGTAGTGATGAGCCGCCCTATTGATAATTACGGCTACACATTTTTAACCGGAAGCACCGTTGCGTTTACGCCAACCGATATTGGTTTTGCACTTTGGGTAGGCGACCAGGATGCTACGTTTGCGGGAATGACTGCCGCGCTCAACAACATGTATAATTCCGATGCTTATCATTATCTCTCGTTCGGTTCCGATATTGGAGGATACAGAACAGATGATGCTTACCCAACTACAGGACGCTCGAAAGAATTGTTTTTGCGCTGGACACAACTGGGTGCCTTCAGCGGGTTAATGGAGAACGGAGGCGGAGGCGAACACCGCCCCTGGATGTTCGACAATCAAACCAACGACATCTACAATAAATTTACGCGGCTTCGCTATGCGCTCATTCCATATCTCATGCACCAATCAGATTCGTTGTTTGCCGTGCATGAATCGCTGATGCAATTCGTCAACAGTACCGATTACCGCTACATGTTCGGCAACGATATTTTTGTGGCGCCTGTATTAAGCACTTCGAATAGTGTTTCAGTAACTTTCCCTGCGGGAAGTTCATGGACTTATCTTTTTAATAATTCGCAGACTTATAATGGCGGCTCTTCTTCTACTTTAAACATTCCGCTTGATGAGTATCCTGTTTTTATAAAATCATCGTCAACTTTATTGGCAACGCTCGATAGTGTAATAAGCAGTGTAACCGGCATAGCAACAGTAAGTGCTCAATCGAATACAATTACACTGTATCCAAATCCGACAACGGAAGAAATCTTCATCTCCGGCTTACAGTTTAATGCAAATGAAGAATACGAATTCTGCCTGTTTGATGTGCTCGGAAGAAATTTACAGAAGACACACTTAAGCAACGGAAACGAAAAAGTTGCGCTCAGTGGATTTGCGAATGGAGTTTACTATTACACCATAGAAAATTCAAATCTTTCTGCTTCGAAGAAAATTTCGGGGAAGGTGGTTGTGCAGAAATAGGGTTGACTATCCTTCTTGATAAACGTTCCACTTCTTTAAGAAGAGGAGCATTTCTTTTCTACCTCATCACATCATATCGCTGCGTATCGAGCCGTATGAAAATAAAAAGCAACACGGTGAATGAAAGCAGCGATGAACCACCATAACTGATAAACGGAAGTGGAATTCCGATAACAGGCGCTACGCCAATTGCCATTCCTACATTGATGAGAAAATGAAAGAAGAGAATACTCGCAACACAATAACCATACACGCGGCTGAACTTGGAGCGTTGCCGCTCGGCTAAATAAAGCAGGCGGTAAAAGAAGCCGAGGAAAACAATAATCAGCATTGCACTACCTATAAAACCAAACTCTTCGCCAATAGAACTGAAAATAAAATCTGTACTTTGCTCGGGAACAAATTTCAGTTTCGTTTGCGTGCCGTTCAAATATCCTTTTCCAAAAAATCCTCCCGAACCAATAGCTATAATAGATTGACGAATGTTCCAGTCTTTTCCGTTCTCTACTTCTTTACCCAGCAAAACATTGATGCGGTCGCGCTGATGCGGTTTCATTTTTTTGAAAGCAAAGTCAACTGAGAAAACAAAACCCGATGCCACAACCCACAAGCCGAGAATAATCAGTGCGAGCTTTTTGTTTCGCCTCGAAAAATAAATAACGATAAGCGAAGCGGCTAACAACACACCCGCCAGAATAAATTTATTGACCAGCAGTGCGAGCACACCAAGCACGGTAACCGATGCACCAATGATGAGATAGTATGATTCTAAACCTTCGCGAAATAAAACAAGTGCGAGTGCCACAAACACTATGGCAGAACCTGCATCGCCCTGTATTAAAACAATAAGCACCGGAATGCCAATGATGGCGAACACGCGCCATTTATCTTTCCATTTTCGTATGTCAACATTTAAACCCGAAATAAATTTTGCCACCGCTAAGCTCACCGCAAACTTTGCCATTTCGCTTGGCTGCATTTGAAAACCTCCAATGCGAATCCAGTTGCGTTGCCCTTTCACTTCTACTCCAACAAACATTACCAGCACTACAAACAACATCAGCAAAACATAAAAGGCGTAGGAGAACGTGGTATAAAATCTGGAATCAACAATCAGAATTATTGATGCAAGAATTATAGAAGCAATTATCCATTGAAATTGTTTTCCGCTGTTGATGCTCGAATCGAAAACACTTTTTTCATCGCCTGAGTAAGAAGAAGAATAGATAACCGCCCAACCAAAAAGCACTAACACACCATAAAGAATTATAGTGAGCCAATCCATTTTACCGGTAAGTGATTCCTGTTTTCGCGCCATCTGAAAATTTACTCTTCTCCTTCCGCATTCATTGCGGCAGTTTTATTTGTATGTACTCCGTATTTGTTCAACAAGTTTGCTTCAATCATTCGCTTCTCTATAGGCAAACGCTTGGTTGCAATCGTATCGTTCAAATATTTTTCTACTAGTAAACTAGCAATAGGTGCAGCATACGTAGCACCATAACCACCATTCTCAACAACTACCGCAATAGCAATTTTCGGTTCATCTTTTGGCGCAAAGCCAGCAAACATGGAGTGATTATCTCCGTGAGGATTTTGTGCTGTTCCGGTTTTACCGCAGAGAGTAATTCCTTCTACACGCGCAGCTTTTGCTGTACCCGCTTCCACCACTTCAAACAAACCTTCAATCACCGGCACGAAATGTTCTTTCGCAATCAGTGCTTCGTGTTTTACATACTGATGCGTTACATCTTTATTTGTTAGCGGATCGGTTATTTTTTTTACGATGTGCGGAGTAATCCAGTAACCATGATTGCTGATACAAGCAAAAATATTTGCCATCTGCAACGGAGTAGTCAATACTTCTCCTTGACCGATACCAAGCGAAACGATAGTTGGAAATTTCCATCTGCCTTCGCCATAAATGCGATTGAAATATTTTACGGTAGGAATATTTCCCGAAACTTCGCTCGGCAAATCAATGCCTGTACGCATTCCCAAACCAAAACTATTACACGCCTTTACCCAAATATCAAATGCCTGTGCAGTAGTTGTGTTTGGTAATTTCTCCAATGAGTTTCTGAATGTTTGACAGAAATATGGATTGCACGATTGCGCCATGGCGTATTGCAAATTAGTAGCTGACGGGTGATGATGCGAGCAGTGCACAATCACTCCGCCCGCATTGTAAGCACCGTTGCACGGCACTCCGTAATTTACTCCCTGCACACCTTCGTTCAAAGCTATGAGTGCAATAATGGGTTTAAACGAAGAGCCAGGAGGATAGGTAGCCAGAGTTGGTCGTGAGTAAAGCGGCAACATAGAATCGGTAAGTAGTGATTTGAAATTTTTACCACGCACTGCACCACATAATAAATTGGGGTCGTAGCCCGGGCTGCTCACAAGCGCAAGGATTTCTCCTGTGCTTGGTTCAATAGCCACTACACTTCCTTTTTTATTAATCATCAATTGCTCGGCATACTCCTGTAATTTTATGTCGAGCGTTGCAATTACATTATCTCCTGAAACGGCAAGGGTATCATACTCACCATTGTTGAAGCTTCCCATTTCGCGATTATGTACATCAACAAAAACTAATTTTTTTCCACGCTTGCCGCCCAGTTCTTTTTCATAAACTTTTTCAATTCCGCTTTTGCCAACGTAGTCACCGGGCTTGTAATAGCCGTTTGAACTCTCAATACTTTTATCATCTACTTCACCAATGTCACCAAGAATTGTTGCAGCAACACGATGCGGATATTTTCGAATGGTTCGCACTTGTCCGTAAAAACCGGGAAAGAGATAAAGGTACTCCTGCAACCGCGAATAATCTTTGAGCGAAAGCTGTTTGAAAAAAACATTCGGCTTGTAACTCGAATACCCTTTTGCATGTTTCATCTCGAGCAAATGCGCGATGTATTCTTCCTTGGTAATGTCGAGCAGTTCGCAAAGTTTGTTGGTGTCAACTCCTTTTGCCTGCCGTGGAATAATCATCAAATCGTAAATGGCTTCGTTGTAAACAATCAGTTCGCCTTTGCGGTCATAGACCATTCCGCGTGTTGGGTAAACATCCAATTCTTTAATCGCATTATTTTTTGCAAGCGAAACGTATTTGCTGTCAATCACCTGCACATAAAAAAGTCGCAACAAAAAAACCACCGCAAAAAATGCGATGATGATTTGAATGACTTGATGGCGGTTCTTGAAAAGGTCTTTGTTCACGAGGAATTACTGTTTACACAAAACGTCTTTTCTTTTTTGATGAAAACAGAAAAAGAAAAATAAGCATGAAGATAACCGATACAACGGTGCTCAGAAAAATTTTGAGCAGCATGAAAAAGAAATTTAAAAACGTGGCTGCTTCCACAAAAAAATAAAGTGTGAGATAGATAAACATGGTAATGCCCAGATAGACTATAAACCAAGTAATGCCTTGCGCATACACATTCGGACTGATTTCAAATTCGGTTCCCTTTGGTGTAATAATGTTGATGAGAAACGGACGCATATAACCAATGAGCAAACCTGCTGCTGCGTGCATGCCTGTAGAGCCGAGAAAATAATCTAACAGTAAACCTGAAAACATACCAAAGAGCATGAGCACCCAACGCGGAGTTTCGAAAGGCAATAGCAAAATGAAAAGCGGAAAGATGTAAGGGTTTACAAACGAACTGAAATTGAGATTGCTGAAAATGAGAATCTGCGCCAGCAGCAGCAATGCCAAACGAAAAATATTAAGCGGAATTTGATTGAGCATTTTTTAATGTGCTAAACTGTCAAGTAATAAGATTTCCTGCTTCTTCAAATTGTTCACCACATACACGTAACTCAAACTTCCAAAATTGGTTGAAAGGTCAACAGTGATTTCCAAAAAATTTTTGTCGGGCTCCATCTTTACGGTTTTCACTCTTCCAACCATTATGTTTCGTGGAAATAATTGTGAGAATCCGCTTGTTACCAATGTGTCACCAACTTTCACAGGAACGTGTTTTGGAATATCTTCCATACTCGCAGTTGTTGAGTTAACTCCATCCCAATGCAGGTTTCCGAAAAATTCATTCTTCTTAAACTTGGCACTCACTTTAAATTCTTTACTCAGCACACTCATTACTGCCGAATAATTATCGGTGACAGCTACTACTTGTCCCACAATTCCGTTGGCATTAATTACACCCATTTGTTTTCCTACACCTTGCAATCTTCCTCTGTCGAGATAAATTAAGTTGGCGGCTTCGTTTACGGAGTTGTGAATTACACGCGCAGAGATGAACGAATATTGTTGCACATTTTTCAATGTTGAATCGCGCAGAATTCCCGAGTCAATCTTGCTGATGTATTTCGAATCGAGAAGTTGCGCGCGCAACTTTGCATTCTCGTCTACCAAACTGTCACTGAATCTGCGCAGGTATAAATAATCGCTCACGCCCGTGTAAGTAGAATAAACTTTTCCGCTCACGCTGTTTGCCACGTTCATATACGCTACTTCGTTGTAGCGCTTGTTTTGAAAAATGAGGTAGAAGCAAAAAATTTCGAGCGAAACAAAAAGAAGGAAAAGGTAATAGCGAAGAAAAAATTGGAAGAGATTATACACGAAAAAAAGTTAGTAGTGAATAGTAAATCGTGAATAGTAACAGCCGTATTTGTCTTACCGATTAACTATTCACTATTTACTATTCACTGGGGTTTTTAGTCATCCATTAAGAAAGTGAATCTATCCATATTCTTCAGCGCAATGCCGGTGCCGCGAACAACCGCACGCAACGGGTCTTCGGCTACATGAACAGGCAATTTTGTTTTTTGCCCAATGCGTTTATCTAAACCGCGAAGCAAAGCACCACCACCTGTGAGATACAAACCTGTTTTAAAAATATCAGCCGCTAATTCAGGTGGAGTTGTTTCCAGCGCTTTCAAAATAGCCTCTTCAATTTTTGAAATTGATTTATCAATAGCGTGCGCAATTTCAGAATATGAAACAATAATCTGTTTTGGAATTCCTGTCATCAAATCTCTTCCATTCACCGGGTAATCATCGGGTGGCGAATCAATATCAGTCAACGCAGAGCCAACATGTATTTTTATTTTCTCGGCAGTTCTTTCACCAATAAGCATGTTGTGTTGTCTGCGCATGTAGTCAACAATATCAAGCGTAAATTCATCACCGGCTACGCGAATACTTTGGTCGCACACAATTCCTGAAAGCGCAATTACTGCAATCTCAGTAGTTCCGCCACCAATATCAATAATCATATTTCCGTTTGGCTCTTCTACATCGATTCCAATTCCTATAGCAGCAGCCATTGGCTCGTGAATCATTTTTACATCCTGCCCACCTGCTTGTTCAGCGCTGTCTTTCACCGCACGTTTTTCCACTTCGGTAATTCCCGATGGAATACAAATTACCATTTTATAACGCGGAGGAAAAAACGGTTTCTTATCGCCATAAATCATCGCAATCATTTCGCGAATCATACTTTCTGCTGCGCGAAAATCTGCAATCACTCCATCCTTTAGCGGACGAACCGTTTTAATATTCTCGTGAGTTTTTTCGTGCATTTGCATAGCACGTGTTCCAACCGCAATTACCTTATCGGTTCTGCGGTCAATGGCAACAATCGAAGGTTGGTCAACAACAACTTTATCGTTATGAATAATGAGGGTGTTTGCGGTGCCGAGGTCAATCGCAATTTCCTGAGTTAAAAAATTAAACAAAGCCATGCTTTGGTGGAGGTTTAGAAGGGGTTTTGAATTGCGCGTAAAGAAGAGAAAAACAAATTACAGTAAATAAAAAGTATCCACAAAAATTCAGAAAACCCACACCAGCCCCAAAAGGCAAGATTTGGAGTTTAGTGCTTGAAGTGTCTAACCCCTGTAGTTACCATTGCCTGCCCCAGTTTGTTAGCCGCGTCAATAGAATCCTGGTCTTTGATGCTTCCGCCCGGTTGGGCAATAGCGGTTATGCCAGCTTCAGCAGAAATAGTCACACAATCAGGGAAGGGGAAAAAAGCATCGCTTGCCATTACCGAGCCGGTTAAGTCAAAGCTGAACTCCTTCGCTTTGCGGATGGCGTTTTGCAAGGCATCTACCCGCGAAGTTTGCCCGCAGTTGCTGCCAATAAGCTGTTTGTTTTTTACCAACGCAATTCCATTGCTCTTTAAATGTTTTACGGCAATAACCGCAAACTCCAAATCAGAAATTTCTTTCTCAGAAGGTGCTTTTGTGGTTACTGTTTTAAACTGACTTCTTTTTTCGCTTGACGAATCCGCATCTTGAACAAGAACTCCATTCAGTAAATTCTTGAAGGTTTTACTTTGAACTTTGAACTTTGAATTTTGAACTTTAATTAGGATGCGGTTCTTTTTCGATTTCAAAACAGCGAGTGCGTCATCATCATAATCAGGAGCGGTAAGCACTTCAAAAAAAAGTGAATTCATTTCGTTAGCAGTTGCCAAATCAATTTTTCTGTTCACGGCAATTACACCGCCAAAAGCCGAAGTAGTATCGCAGGCAAAAGCAGCTTTGTAGGCTTCGCAAACATTTTCGCGCGAAGCTAAACCGCAACTATTGGTGTGTTTGATAATAGCAACCGTTGGTTCTGTAAATTCTGCAACAAGATTTATGGAAGCATCTACATCAACAAGGTTGTTGTACGAAAGTTCTTTACCGTTTAGTATTTCAAAAATCTCGTTGAGGTTGCCATAGAAAACTCCGCGCTGATGAGGATTTTCTCCATAGCGCAAAACCTTTCCGTTGAGCTCGCTCTTTTTGAAAACTTCGAATTTGAATTCGTTGTTGAAGTATTCGAAAATGAGTGTGTCGTAATGTGAAGAAGTCATGAATGCTTTGGCAGCAAATTTCTTTCTGTCTTCCAAATCAGTTTCGCCATTTTTTGTTTGCAACAATTCAAGCAACAATTCATAATCGTTGCGCGAAGAAACAATCACCGTGTCATTAAAATTCTTTGCGGCAGCGCGAATCAAACTGATTCCGCCAATGTCAATTTTCTCAATCACATCGTCTTCGCCTTTGCCCGCCTTCACCGTTTCTTCAAACGGATATAAATCAACAATCACCAAATCAAATTCGGGAATTTCATACTGTGCCATTTCTTTTTGGTCACTCTCGTTATCTCTTCTGCCGAGTATGCCACCAAATACTTTCGGGTGAAGTGTTTTCACTCGTCCACCAAGAATAGAAGGATAAGAAGTAAGGTCTTCAACGGCTGTAACTTTTACGCCTAAGTCTTCAATAAAACTTTGTGTGCCGCCCGTGCTGTAAATTTTTACTCCGAGTTTATCGAGTTCCTTTACAACAAGGTCGAGCTTGTCTTTGTAATAAACAGAAATCAGGGCTGACTTTATTTTTTTGCGCATGATGTGTATTTGAAATTGCGCGCAAAAGTATTTTTAGTGCTGAATGCCGAATGCTGAATGTGGAATTATTTAACCACAGTTTTTCCACGAAGCAATTTTCAATGCAGGATTTCCTCAATCGCTTTCACATACCACTCATGTTCCAATTGCTGAACTTTGGTCGAAAGTGTTTCAGTAGTGTCATCAGAAGTAACAGTTACTTTTTTCTGCAAAAGAATTTCTCCATCGTCATAAACTTCGTTCACGTAGTGAATGGTGATTCCTGTTTCAGGTTCTTTATTGGCAAGAACGGTTTCGTGTACCTTAATGCCGTACATTCCTTTGCCGCCATGTTTAGGCAACAAAGCAGGATGAATATTGATAATCTTCTTGGGGAAATTTTGAAGTAGAAAAGCGGGAATCAGTTGCAAAAATCCTGCAAGCACAATCAAGTCTATCTTCTGTGCATTCAGCAACTTCATCATTATTTCTTCCTTCTGCAACGAATCTTTATTGATGATTGCTGAAATGATTTTGTGTTCGTGCGCAATCTTCAGCACACCAGCTGATGGATTATTCGTAACCACCAACACTACTTTAATAGTCGGATGATTTTCAAAATGCTCAATTATGGCTTTGGCGTTTGTGCCTTTACCACTCGCAAAAATGGCGATGTGTTTCATGTATGTAATCTGTGGCTGAGTTTATTTCTGCAGAATGAATTTTCTTACCGTCTTCTCATCATTGTAAGTAACCCGAATAAAATATTCAGCGGGCAACATCAATCCTGTTGGAATTTCAAAATCTGTTCTTCCTTCGGGTAAATCCAATTCCGTTTTAGGAACAACAAGGTGTCCAAGTACATCAGCAATTTCTATAGCTACCACACCTTCCTTAGGCAAAATAATTCCAAGTGTAGATTGGTTGAATGCGGGATTAGGCGAAGGACCCACCAACTGAATGGTTCCTGTTAGCGAAGCGCACTGACGGTTGTTATCAATCCGCGTTTCTGTTTCTCCATGGTTCACTGCTTTTGCTTCAACGCACACAAACGAATTTGCTCTTGTAACACTTGATACAAACTGCGCGGTGAAAGTGTATTGCATTACTTGTCCCGAAGGAAGAACACCATTCCAATCTTCGGTAATTAATCCACCTGTGCCGAGCGTAGCGTATAGATGAATGTGCGTGATAGCACGTGTACCTACGTTGCTCATCAGCGTTTTAATTCCTACCAATACAGAGCCATCGGTTTGCGTTTGAGTTGTTACTTCAACTACATCAACCGACAAATCCAAGTCAGTGTGTGACACATAGAAGGTTTGCGCGCTGCTGTTTGTGCACCCGAAGTCGGAAGAGACAGTCAACACAATATTGAACGAATCGTTAGTAGTGTATGTATGTGATGTATTCGCAGCAAATGAATGCGCAGAGCCATCGCCAAAATTCCAATCATAGTTCAAAGCACCGCTGCTTTGATTGGTAAGGGTTACATCAATCGGAGCTTCGCCATACAACGGAGCCATGGCAAATGCCGAAACCGGATTCGGATGCACCTGAATAGTTTTAGTAATCGAATCCTGACATCCGCTATAAGTGGTCACCAAAAGTTTTACAGCATAAATTCCTGTATCAGCGAAATAATATTGCGGAGAAAGAACATGATGGAATAAACTTCCATTAATATTCCAATCGCGAAATTGAATTGATTCACTTAACGAAATGCTGCTATCAAGTGGCGTGTAATTCAAATCTTCGCACAGCGAAAGATGTGTGAAGTTGGCAATCGGATTTTGCACTATCAGAATTTGTTTGGCAACAGTATCGGTGCACCCAATTGAATTTTCTATAGCCAAACTTACATTGTATAATCCTGAAGCTAAATAATGATGTGCGGGATTTTGTAATGGAGAAAAGAAACTTCCGTCACCATAATTCCACTGCCAACGAACCACAGAAAGAGAAGGAGTGAGGTCAACAAATTTTGTAGAGTCACCAACGCAAACTCCACTGAAATTAAAATCGGCATGAAGCGGAGGAAACACTTCAACAGAACTCGAAACACTGTCTACACATCCTTTGGTTGTGGTTACTACTAAGGTAACAGGCACATTACCCTGCAACGGAAAATTGTAGGGAACATTTGGTGTGTTGAACAAATCTGTTTGATTAAATCTCCATTGCCAGCTTGCTACACTATCAGGTGGCAACACACTGCTGTTATCAAATAGCTGTGAAGAATTTCCGGCACAAATAATTCCGGGATAAGAATAGCGCGCTACAGGTTTTGCAAAAACAGAAACAGTATCCATTGCAACTCCGGTACAACCCGAGTCGGTATATAAAACTAAGGTGACTGCGTAATCGCCCGGGGCAGGAAAAGCATGCTGAGGATTTTTAAGATTTGCATTGGTGGAACCATCACCAAAATTCCAGTTCCACTGATTGATGTGGTCTGGCAGAACCTCACGAGTAGTATCCGTAAATTGAGTGGCTTCGCCATAGCACGCAACACCCAAAGTAAAACCGCCAGTAGGCGCAGTGCCTTTAATCGTTACGTTAGTTACATCGCTCGTGCTGCATCCATAAATATCTGTTACGGAAACCGAATAGGTTCCTGCAGCGGCAATCGTAATGAAAGTTGTTGTCGCGGTTGTTGACCAAAGTATTTGTGCAGGAGGATAATTTCCGGTTCCTGTTGCAATATCATTTCCAATACACAAAGCTGTATCGGTAGGAAGGACAGAGAGTATAGAAAGTGAGTCTACCATTAGGTGTGTTGTATCGGTAACAATCGAACAACTGTTGTTGTCGGTAATCAGCACGGAATAATTTCCAGTAGTGTCTTTTTGAACGGTGTAAGAAGTTAAGTCATCACTCCACCAAAACGTGTAGCCAGCATCAGGTGAAAGAAGAACGGGATGCACATTTACACTTTGCCCTAAACAAATTACCGTATCAACCGGACTCATAGAAACATAAGGCATTGTAATGTTTATGGCATCGGTGCTGGTGCGGTCAAAAACATCTGTAACTGTTACTAAGTAAGTTCCTGTTTTATTTACGCTAATGTTCGGAGTGGTTTCGCCAGTTGACCAAATAAAATCTTTGAAACGATTGGTGGCATCAATCGTAATCGGGCATAAACTATACACCTGTGTAACATCGGGTCCCAAATCAACAGGTGGAGAATATTTGTTGTAGAGATAGTTTTCGACTTGCGAACGTTCACCATCACTCAGAAAACTTTTGTAAAGAATGACCTCTGCAATTTCTCCATTCAAATACGAAGTGTTTGCCCCTGATACTTTTCCTAAAAGATAATTGGTGTTTGTAAATGGACCGGTTAACGTTCCACTCAATGGATTGCCTATACTATTAGCGGCTAAACTGCTGTTCTTATACAAATTCAAAACGGTTCCAAAATCTTTTTCTACACCCATAAGAGAGTAATCATCCTGCACAAATTTGTAAGCAGATGGAGCAGTAAGCGGAGCCCCGTTATTTCTGAATTCATAATTGGCTCCCGAATGCCACATACGAATTCCGTTAGTGGTACCATTAACCGAAAAGAATCCTCTGCTATTGCTTAAAGAACTCGTTTTACCAACGATGAAAAGCGAGAAGGAGTTGGTTTCTAAATTTGGAATAGTAACACCAATGAGAGAATCATTACTGCCATCAAATTTTACAGCGGGTTTTACTATTTGCCCAGGAGTTAAATCAAGTATTGGTTGATTGGTAGCAACGGGTTGTGTGGCGTGTAAATTATTTCCGCTCATATCATTCCACTGTGCAACACCTTGTCCATTCAGCGTTAATCCATTGTCGGCTTCGAGCCACAAAGCAAGATTTTGCAAATTGTTAGGGAAGAAAAAATTCAACACTCGTGAAACAGATTCAGTTGTGTTGCCACAAATATTATTTGCAACTACTTTCCAAAAACGTTGAGTGCTTGTAGCAAAAGTAAGTGAGTAACTAGTGGTTGTAATTCCGCTGTAACCTATGGAAGTTGCAAATGCCGCATCGGTAGCAACCACCAATGTATAGGTGCTCGCATTTGCCGAAGGCGACCAACTGAAATTTACAGCGAGCGAAGCCGCCTGAAAACTGTCAGAAGGGTTTTGCAAAACGGGAACAGAAGGGAAAGGAAAATTGCTGACCACATGCAAAGTATCGGTGAGAGAAACTTCACAGTTATTATCAGCAGTAACAGTAAGTGTAACAGGAATGTTTCCCGCATTTAAATAAGTGTGCAAAGAATTTTGTGAAGTAGAATGCGTTGAAGCATCTCCAAAATCCCAATCCCAGTTAGAGATGCTTCCACCCGCTGGCGGTGAACTCATATCAGTGAACTGATAAGCATTGTTTATACACGCAATGGTAGTTTGAAATGCAGCTAAAGGATTTGCTTTTATAATTACTTGCTCTGTTCCACTGCTCGAACAACCGGCATCAGTAGTAACCGTAAGTGAGACGATGTAAATGCCCGTATCAGCATAAGTATAGAAAGGATAAGTAGCTGTATCGCTATTGCCATCACCAAAATCCCAAGCATAGCCAGTAATGATTGAACCGCCATTAACATAAGAACTATCCCAAGGAGTATATGCTTCACCTAAGCATAAATTTGCTCCTCCAAAACTTACAGTAGGAGCAACACCATTTACAATTGCCGAAACATCATCTGTTGCTATGCATCCGTTTGTGTTCGTTACAGTTACAGTGTACGTTCCTGTTGCGGGAATTGCAAACAAGCTATCGTGGCTGTTATCTGACCAGGTAAATTGTAAAGCGTCCCAACCTGTTGCAGGTGTTTGCAAACCGATTGTGTTTCCCGCACAAATATTATTTAAGTCAGCCCCAAGCGAAACTGAATTTGGAAAATTATCGAGCGAAAGAATCACGGTATTTGAAACTGCCGAACACAACGAGTCATCAGTTACAGTCACAGAATAATTTCCCGGTGCACTAATATCTATTGTTGAAGTTGTTTGCGCATCTTGCCATTGAAAGGTGTAGCTAGCTGGCGATGGGAGTTGAGTGCCGATGGTAATTATATCACCAGCACAAATTGTTGTGTCGCTTGTATTGATGCTTACATTCGGATAAGTAACCTCAATAGCATCGGTAGTTTGTCTTCCGAAAATATCAGTAACAGTGACCGAATAAGCGCCCCCTGCATTTACGCTAATAGTTGAAGTAGTTGCTCCCGTTGACCACAAGTAATTTGTAAAGCAAGTTCCTGCATCGAGCGTTGTCGGACAAAACCCATAAGGAATGGTGATATCGGCACCCAAACTAACAGGTGGCGCATACTTGTCTTCCAAATAAGTTTCTACCTGTGCTCTTTCAGCAGTGGTAAGCGCGCCTTTGTATAAAATAACTTCAGCAATTTCTCCGCTCAGAAACGAGGAGTTAGCAGCAAGCACTCTTCCTAAAATATAATTTGCGTTGGAGAAAGGTCCTGTGGCAAGTGCTGTAGTGGAGTGTTTTGCCAGGGCGGTGTTTTTGTAAAGGTCAACACTTACTCCAAAATCTTTTACAACCGCCATAAGGCAATAAGCATTGGGTACAAAATTATAATTGACAGGTACAGTCAATCCCGTAACCGGACTTCCGTTATTTCTAAACTCATAGCTGGCAACTGAATGCCACATGCGAATTCCGGTAGCCAAATTGTTTGCTGAAAAAAACGCGCGACTTCCTGTAACAATGCTGGTGCGCCCAACAATAAATAAACTGATAGAACTGTTATCCAGATTTGGAATCTGAACACCATCTAATTCTGTATTAGTGCCATTAAATTGTATGGCGGCCTTTCCGCATAGTTCAACAGGATTTACCAAAGAAGGCTGAAAAGTTGAGTTGGCTTGTGCGGCATCATAAACATTTCCACTTTGGTCTGCCCAAGAACTTACTTTTGCTCCATTGAGAGTAACTCCATTATCAGCAGACAACCACAACGCTAAATTGGAAATATTCGAAGGAGAAAACCCTTGCGAATAAATTTCACTTGCAGTAAGCAGGCAACACAAAAGAAAAACGCAACGGAGTATAAATTTCATTCTCATAGAAGACAGCGGTTCTTGTCTCCCGAAAGTAGGATTTATTTCTTCAACGCTCTCCCCTTATCAACGCCTCATAAACCTGTGCATACTTTTGAACACCTTTTGCGAGCGAGTAAACTTCATCGGCAGCAGCTACAATTTTTTCAGAATTGAAATTTATTTTGTCTGAGAGTATTTTTTCAATAGCAGATTGATAAGCACTTGCCGAAAACTCACGCACTAAAATTCCCGATTGCAAGCCCTCGGTTATTCCATCTACATCGCCCACACCGGCATTGCAAACATGTGGAATGCCCATGCCCATAATTTCTCCTTGCTTGGTTGGTGATGAGGCTTGCTTTGAAAAAACGGGAAGAATGAAAAACAGATTCCAATTGGATAATGAAAGAAAAGTCGGAACTTCATGATGCTTTGCTGCAGAAATCAAAAAAGCTGTCTCAGGAATATTTTTTTGTCCGGCTTTGCTTAAAATATTTTGCGGCTGTTCATTAGTAATGAAAAGAAACTTCGCATCAGGCCTCTTTTCCAACAGGCATTTAAAGAAGTCCAACATCTCATCAAGCATATACCATGTACCTATACTTCCGAGATAGCTGAGCACAAATTCATTTCCTGTTAGTTGAAATTTTTGTCGGAGTTCCCGTTTCAATTTTTCATCTACACTCCTTTGCGCAAACAAATCTAAATCAGCACAGCAGGGAATTACCTGAATGGGAATCGGTTGGTTTGGAATTTCGTTTCGCGCCTGCAAAATCTTCTTCCCTGCAAGAGTTAAGCTGATGGTATAATCTGCCTCGGTGAGAAAGGCTTCCTCTTTTTGTTTAAAGAAATTGAAAATGGTTTTGTAAAGTGGGTTGCTCAAACTCCATATTTTTCCATCCACTCGTTCATCGGCATAAAAGCCGCGCATGTCAAACAAAAATTTTGTTCCGAACTTCCGCTTCATCGCCAAACCCACAAAAGCAGAGATATAGCTGCGACAGTGAACAATGCTGAAATTTTTTTCGACATGAAGTGCAAACGCTTTTTTCTGCATTCGCCACAAATCATAAACCGTAGATAGAACAGGCGGCTTCTTCGTATAAGTAAGCGGAACCCAATCAATATTGCTGCGCTTCAAGCGTTCCGAAATTTCTTTCGAAAACTTTTCAAAGCGCTCGGGTTTTTCAAAACTGATAAGCGTAAACTCATATCCAAGCTTCGACAATCCTTCTATGTAAGGAATCACCTGACTTTGCCCTAGCGGGTCGGTCATGCCATCGTAACTGAGATAAAGCACTTGGCTCATTTCGCATTTGTGTTTAACCAACGATGAAGCAAAATCAAAACCCAAATTCGGTTGAATAAATAAACTTCACCCTTTTCAAATCGTGCTAAGAGCAATTTCACCTTTTCAAATTTTACGGCTCCGCATTTTACAACCACTTCTTCGCTCAAATATTTTTCAATCAGGTAATGCAAATCTGTTTTCAGCCATTTGGCTAAAGGAATCGAAAAACCCCATTTAGGTCTTTCGAAAAATTCTTTCGGCACAAAATCGTAGAGCACTTCTTTCAATAAATATTTAGCTACCCCATCTTTCTTTTTCAAATCTTCTGAAAGGTTGAGTGCAAATTCTACCACGCGATAATCTAAAAACGGAGTGCGCGCTTCCAATGAAAACTGCATACTCGCTACATCTACCTTCGTCAGCAAATCATCTTTCAAATAATATTTCATATCGAACAATGCTTGCTCTTCAGCAGCCGACAGTTTTCGTTTCGTGTCAAAATTTTCCTGAAACAAAACTTCATATTTAAAATCATCGTTCAGCAAATCGCTTAATTCATCTTCACTGAAAAAATATTGCTCCTGTGAAAAAATGTGACTCTTCTTATGTGCTTCTGTTTTGTAATTAAAAACCTGTGCACCGCGTTTGTAGCGACTGCCCATTTGCGAAAGCGTAAGTGCAATCGGCTTGCGTAATAATTTCACGAGCGGATTATCCAATCGCTTTGCCCAATCGTATGCACCATAACCCATAAACAATTCATCACCTCCATCGCCACTCAAAGTCATGGTTACATATTGTCGCGCGAGTTTTGAAACCAACATGGTTGGAATGCCCGATGAATCTGCATACGGTTCATCGTAAGCTGTCATCATTTTATCAATCAAACCGAGGGCATCATTTTCGGTTACAATAAATTCGTGATGCTCAGTGCCGAGATGTTTCGAAACCTTTTGTGCGTATTCGCTCTCGTTAAACTTGGCTTCCTTAAAACCAATTGAAAATGTTTTTACGGGTTGCGATGAAATGCTCTGTGCAATCGCTGTCACTGCGCTCGAATCAATTCCCCCGCTCAAAAAGGTTCCGAAAGGCACATCGCTTATCATTCTATATCGCACCGATGAGGTGAGCAGTTCTTTCAATTCCTTTTTTGCAGAATCAAAATCAGTCGCAACTGCTGCAGTAATTTTTTCCTCTGGTTTCCAGTAAGAAGAAATTTTCATTTCTCCGTCCTTCACCACAGCATAACTTCCAGCGGGAAGTTTATGAACCTTATCGTAAATCGTAAACGGCTCAGGAATATATCCGGCATACAGAAAAGTAGAAACAGCGAGTTTAAAAATTTTCACTGCGCGTTTCACACTTTCGATTTCAACCAACGATTTTATTTCTGAGCCGAAACAAAAATCTCCTTCATCGAAAAAATAATAAAGCGGCTTTACGCCCAAACGGTCGCGGAAAAGATGCAGCGATTTTTCCTGCTTATCGTAAATAGCAATCGCAAACATGCCATTGAGCAGATTCACAAATTCCGCTCCGCGCTTTTCAAATGCTTCAAGAATAATTTCACTATCGCTCGTAGTCCTCGCTGAAATATTTAACTGCTTCGCTATCTCCTGAAAATTATAAACCTCTCCGTTAAACACCATCACATAACGTTCGCTATGCGAAAACATCGGCTGGTTAGCGGCAGCACTCAAATCAATAATGCTGAGCCTGCGGTGACCGAGCCCGCAGGTTTTTTCTTCGTTCAAATAAAACCCCGCAGCATCAGGCCCGCGATGGCTCATCACATTCGTCATCGAATGCAAATCAGTTTCGCTGAATTGTTTTTTGAGAGAATAGAAGCCGGAGATACCACACATAGTCTAATGCGGAAGTTTGAATGTGGAGTGCTGAATGAAATACAAATTATTCTTTTGAAAACGGATGTTTGCTTACGGCTAATTTACAAAGCGGATGATATTCACCTTTCAAACCGATCGGTTGTGCTTCGCGAATTTCATTGGCAATACGAATACTCGCCAACGCATCGCCCACACCAAAACCATTTCCCTTTAAAATTTCCTCGTAGCTGCGCGTATGCAAATCAGTAAACCCGTCACTGAACTCAATTTCTTCGCCTTCCAAAGTCATGCTTCTATACGTGCGCATATTTTTTTGCTTCGCGGCTTCAGGCAAAGTATCAGCATTGATACTTAAAAACCAACGCACGCGCGCTTTCGCAAATTCCAAATAACCCGCAGCGCGGTCGTGTGTATGCAGATGAACTACGTTCTGTTTTACATCACCAAACAAAAAACTAAGCATATCAAAAAAGTGAATGCCGATGTTCGTGGCAATTCCTCCGCTCTTACTCACATCACCTTTCCAACTCGTGTAATACCAATTGCCGCGCGAAGTGATATAGGTTAAATCAAAATCGTAAATCTTGTCAGGGTCACCGGTCGCAATTTTTTCTTTCAGCTTTATAATATTCGGATGCAATCGCAACTGCAGAATATTATTGATTTTCTTTCCGGTTTCTTTTTCCAGCTCCATCAGCGATTCCGCATTCGAAGTTTTAAGCACCAGCGGCTTCTCGCAAATCACATTCGCGCCTATCCGCAAACCAAAACGTATATGCGAGTCATGCAAATAATTCGGAGAACAGATGGAAACGTAATCAAGCGGAGTTCCTTTGCGCACCAGCTTGTCAATGTGGCGGTCGAAGCGTTCGAACTCTACAAAGAAAGCAGCATCGGGAAAATACGAATCCATAATACCCACGCTATCGAACGGGTCGTAAGCAGCAAGCAAGAAATTGCTTGTGTCTTTAATTGCTTTCAGATGTCGCGGTGCGATATAGCCCGAAGCACCAATCAATGCGAAATTCTTCATGTAGCAATAATAGGAAAAAGAGAGAGTATAAAACGCTCGTAAAATACGAAGGCCATCATGGGGGGAATGAGGGAGAGTTACTTTCTTTTTACAAATATCCCTTGGTTAAAATCTTTGGTTTGAATAATGAAGTTGTCGCCAATCATTTTTCCTGATTAAAATCGTTCATTGTATCTTACTCCAAATGTCCACGGTTTATTGTTACATGAAACCAACAACAGAAAAGGAATTAAGCATGTAGCAAGTCTCGACAGTGTTAAGGTTCTCATTTCTCTCCTCTAAATTAAAAAACTCTCCTTCACTTCCTCCCCGCCTCCTTCTTCAAGCCCGTACGCAATTTTTGTTTCTGCAATTTGTTCAACTGCTCTAACCACTTTGCCACATTGCGCGGAAAATACACAGGCTTCTTTTTCGGGTTCGGCAGGCGTTTGTATTCTTCCACAAACCGGTTCCAGTAAGGGGTGGGGAGCTGGCGCTGGCGCTTGAAAATAGAGATATAGGTGCGCATCAGTTCCTCGCATTTTTCGGCATGCAGGCGGGCATAATACAGCAGCGCGAGTTTCTCCTTCATGCCGCTGCTGCACCGTGTGCCGCGCAGTGCGTGGTAAAGGGTTTCTTCGCTTGGTAAATAGTCAAAGCCAAGTTTCCATTGCTGCTCAATAGCGGCAATGAGGTGGTCGCGGCAGTCCCACTTGCTCAGCCGCGTGCGGCTGCTCAGTTGCGGGCAATACTGCTGCACTAATTTTTTGCCGAGATGTCGCAATATGGGTTGATGGCGGCACATCACTGTTCAACAGCAACCGTGCAATTTCCTCTCTCCTACAGTTTACACAGAGTTTACACACCGCGCGGTTTGCTTCTGCTTTCCTTTGCCCTTGCAAAAAGGGAGATGAAAGATACAGCGTTCTTTTAAATTATGCAAGCGTGGCGCGGCAAAAAGTGGCAGAGCAAATACAAAGGGTGTATGAACATGCTCAGCGGCATGTTGAGCAAATACAAAACAGCATTGTAAATGCTCAAAGGCAGAATGAGCAAATACAAAATGGTGTTGAGCATGCTCAACCAACCGTTGAGCAAACACAAAACTGCTTTGAGCAAATACAACAGCCCTTTGTGCATGCACAAAGCAGCATTGAGCAAATACAAAGCGGCTTTGAGCATGCTCAAAGAGCATAAGCGCGTCAGCAAAACCAATTGTCACTTATTCATTAACAATAAAAACAAACACAATGGCTAAAAAAAGAAGAAAAAGAGTTCCCGAAACAAAGCCGGAATTCGACAGTTATCAGCGCGACAGCACCACACGTTTAGAAACCGGAACGCCCGCCCGCGGTATTGAACTGGGCTTAAGCACCACCGAGCTCGATGCCTGGAAGGCATTTCGCGATGCATGGATTTTGTTGTATCCTAAGTATACCGACAAAACCAAACGCACCACCGATATTACCAAGGATGTAAATAAGCACATGAAGGACTTCAGCGCCTTTGCCGAGCCCCTGCTTATTCGCATGAGCGGTAGCAGTGTGCTTACGAATACCGACCGCACTATTCTTAACCTGCCCGAGCGCGATAAAACCCCAACCGCCAAAGGCAAAATTGAAGATGTGCCTACGGTGGATATTACCCCGCTCGGTGGCGGACAAATGAAGTTCAGAATACGCACTGCCGAAGACGCCACCCGCGCCAGTATGCACGAGGCAGCCGATTTTATTGAGGTAAAGTATTTGATACAGGGCAAGGAAGTTACTCCTCCGCCTACTCCCGACCCGGGCGATGGCGGTTTGCCAACCGTGGACAAGGCAACTGATTATACCATCAGTAAAAAGTCGCTGTTTGTAATTGAATTAGGCACCGGCTACTCGGGCAAAATATTAATTGCTTTTGTGCGCTATGCCAACGCCAGCAATCCCGCTAACAGCGGTCCGTGGACTTTGCCTAAGGTGGCGGTGATTTTGTAGGGGAGTGAAAATTGATTGTAAAGCCCTTGCAGGTTTATTGAAAATCTGTGAGGGCTTTTTGTGTACACTACTTTTTAATCTCTCTGATTTTTAAAGTAGCCAATGATTTTTTCATTTCCTCAATAAAGCCGTTGCAGTCTGGTTTGCAACATTCATATTCTATTAAGAACATAGAAGAATCAATAACCGTAAATGCCTGCAATGTGGTAGAGGAGTATTTAAGACTTGATGAAGGGTCTTCAACGGTATAGCTCTCTTCAACAAACAGCCTGCCATTGATCCTAATCTTTCCCGAATCAACCAGCACAAATCTTATTGGATCATCATTTGTATCTTGTTGTCCATACTTCACCTCCATTCTCATATACCACCTCCCTAAATCAAAACTGTCAGGCTGCTTTGTATCAAACTTGCATCTAAAGTTGTTTACATGATAAGCCGTAAATCTATATACTGAATCAATTAAGGGTTCTTTGAAATATCCTGTTTCAGCAACTGCGTTACACTTTTTACAAGTGAAACGATACTTTTTCAGATCATCGCAGGCATCATCACTCACATCCACCCACTCAAAAAAAGTATCCATTTTTTGAGGTAGAGATAATTCGATTTCTGCTAAAGAATCCTGCAATACAAATTTGCGAAGTGTGAAATCAGCAGGAAGAACAGATTTAGTTTCGCGATTACATCCCGCAATTAGCAGGATGCACAGCATCATATAACAACCACAGAAACGTAAAGTAAGTGTTTGCATAAAGTTGGGCTTCGCCCAACTAAAATATGAAAAACTGAATTAAAAGGGGGGAATCCCTTTCTTACCCAATCTTCCCAAACCCTGTATATGCCTGCAAAGCCGCAGGTATATTAATGCCATCGGCTGTTTGGTGGTTTTCTAAAAGCGAAGCCACTATGCGCGGCAGGGCAAGCGCACTGCCGTTGAGCGTGTGAGCAAGCCGTGTTTTTTTATTCTCATCTCTAAACCGCACCTTCATGCGGTTGCTTTGAAAGGTTTCAAAATTAGAAACCGAGCTTACCTCGAGCCAGCGTTTTTGTGCCGCGCTGTAAACTTCAAAATCGTAAGTAAGCGCGCTGGCAAAACTCATATCGCCACCACACAGGCGCAAAACGCGGTAAGGCAGTTCGAGTTTTTGCAGCAGCACTTCCACATGCTTCGCCATTTCTTCGAGTACTTCGTAGCTTTTATCGGGGTGAACTATCTGCACTATCTCCACCTTATCAAACTGGTGCACGCGGTTCAAGCCGCGCACATCTTTGCCGTAGCTGCCCGCCTCTCTTCTAAAGCAGGGAGAGTAAGCGGTAAATTTTGCAGGCAGAGTTTCGAGAATTTCATCGCGCACAATATTAGTTACCGGCACTTCGGCTGTAGGTATCAGGTAGAAACCTTCTTCCTTGGTTACATACATCTGCCCTTCTTTATCGGGCAATTGCCCCGTGGCAAAAGCGCTGGCTTCGTTAACCATGTGCGGAGGAATTACTTCCATATAGCCAGCGTCAATCGCATGGTCTAAAAAGAAACTGATAAGCGCACGTTGCAGTTTGGCTCCCTGTTTTTTGTAAACGGGGAAACCCGCACCGGTAATTTTTACACCGAGTTCCAAATCAAACAGGTCGTATTTTTTTGCCAAATCCCAATGCGGTTGCGCGCCTTCGTGCAGCGTTGGAATTTCACCCACGGTTTTCACCACTTCATTTTCTTCAGGCGTTTTACCGAGCGGCACAGATGTGTGCGGTGTATTCGGTATGCGCACAAGAATGTCTTTTATCTCGTCTTCGGCTTTGCTTAAATCAATTTCAAATTGTTTAGAGTCTTCTTTCAGTTTAGCGGTTTCGGCTTTTTTGTTTTCGGCATCTTCTTTTTTGCCCTGTTTAAAAAGCTCGCCTATTTCTTTGGCTATAACATTTTGCTTCGCCAGGTTTTCATCGAGCTTGGTTTGCGTGGCTCTGCGCTGTTCGTCTAACTGCAATACTTCGTCAATAAGATTCAGCTCTTTAAAGTTCTTTACAGCCAAGCGTTGTTTAACGGCTTCTGCATTATTTCTGATGGCGGCAATTTCTAACATGGTTCAAAAATTTTTGTCCGAAGGACCCCTTCGGGGAAACCGCGAATATAAAAAATACAAACAGCGCACCGTTTACCACAATACCGCGCAGATTTATTCGTCTTCACCACAAGCAGCTTGTATTTTTTTAGCAATAAATATTCAAATTGCTATTGCCTTTTTGGGTTTCTAATATTACCTTGCTTGTATATCGTAAAGAATTTTATTTTCGCGTTCCGTTAAAAAGAACCGTCACTTACCAATAAACCCTGATTTATAATGAGACAGTTAAAGATTTCCAAATCCATTACCAACCGTGAGAGTCAATCAATTGAGAAATATCTCCAGGAAATTGGCAAAGAAGACTTGTTAACCCCGGAAGAAGAGGTGCATTTGGCGCGGAGAATTCGTGCCGGAGACCAGACTGCTTTGGAAAAACTAACCCGTGCGAATCTTCGTTTCGTGGTATCGGTGGCTAAGCAGTATCAAAACAACTCGCTTTCATTGAACGACTTAATTAACGAAGGAAACTTAGGACTGGTGAAAGCCGCTCAGAAGTTTGATGAAACGCGTGGATTCAAATTCATTTCGTATGCCGTGTGGTGGATTCGTCAGTCAATCATTCAGGCTTTAGCTGAGCATTCACGTATGGTTCGTTTGCCGCTGAATAAAGTGGGCTCGTTGACCAAAATCAATAAAGTATTCTCTGAACTGGAGCAAAAATATCAGCGTGAGCCAACCCCTGAAGAAGTGGCAATGGTATTGGAAATTACAGTAGAAGAAGTAGAAGCTACTTTGGGAATTTCTGCCCGTCACGTGTCTATGGACGCTCCGTTTACCGATGGAGAATCAAACGCCCTGATTGATGTGTTGGAAAACTTCAATGCCGATAAAACCGATAATCACCTTGATTACAAAGATTCATTGCGCATTGAAACTGAAAGAACACTTGCTTCTTTGACCGAAAGAGAAAAAGAAGTTATCAAATTGTTCTTCGGTATAGGTGTTGAACATCCAATGACTTTGGAAGATATCGGTGACAGCTTAGGCATTACCCGCGAGCGTATCCGTCAAATCAAAGACAAAGCAATTACCAAACTTCGCTCGCAAAGTCGCAGCAAAGCATTGAAAGCATACTTAGGTCAATAAGATAATTGGTCTGAAATATTTAACCCCGCGAGGCAATTGTCAGCGGGGTTATTTTTTGCCCTTCGCTATAATTTCGGTGGTGCTGAATCCTTTGAGGTAGGACACCGTTTTTACTTCGCCACCGTATTCATCTACAAAATCGCTGCCCACTATTTCGTCTTTTTGCCAGTCACCACCTTTCACCAGCACATCGGGGTGAATGAAGTGAATTAAATTCTCGGGAGTGTCTTCTTCAAACAAAACAACGGCATCTACAAATTGCAAAGCGGCAAGCAGAATGGCTCTTGATTGTTCATCATTCACGGGTCGTGTTTCTCCCTTCAACCTTTTCACCGAAGCATCGGAATTTAAACCCACAATCACACGGTCGCCAAACTCATTGCAGGTAGCCAGTAAATGCACATGACCTTGGTGAAGAATATCGAAACAACCATTGGTGAACACAATCTTATCGCCCAGCGTTCGCCAAAAGGAAATGCGCTTTTGAAGGTCATCAGCTGAAAGTATTTTTTGATTAATAAAATCTGAATTCATAGCACGCTAAAGTAAAATTGTATTGTTTGTCTTTAGCCCCCTTCGAAGTTTGGGGGTGGTTATTCTTCTAACGCAGGTTCGCGGTTCATTATTGCGAGAAGAATTAAAGAAATTACACCCGCTACCATTACCAAAGCAGTTTGTGCAGTCCATTGCACCAGCCCAAAAGAAATTGCGGCACTTCCAACCACTCCGTAAAGCCCTAAAACAATTTGAATGAAGATAGGGTAAAGCCCGAGCCCACCGGGAGTGAGCGAAAAAGACACTCCGCTAAAAAACAAACAAACACCCGCAGCCATTAAACTCAAACCCGCTGTTTCGGGAAACATGCGGAAACCCGCGTAACCCATCAGCCAATACAAAGCCCAAATCATAACGGTATGAAACAAGAGCAGAAAAGGGTTCTTCACGTCTTTGATTGAAATGATACCCTTTATAAAACCACCCATTTTTTCTTTCAAATCGGCAACAATGTTTTCAAATCCTTTTGCGCGTATTTGAGCTCCGATAAAAATTATCAATCCGAGAAATACAGCTATCAGCACTCCGTATTTCACTATCGGGTCAATCTGGTTTTTCTGAATAATTTCAGCAAAAGTGGTTTTGGAATTTTGAGCTATCTGCTCATAGAGCAAAAAGAATTTATCGTGCTCACCAATAATCAGTATCAGCACAACAACACCCAAACAAATCACATCTAACAATCGCTCAAGCACCATAGTGCCAATAGCTTTATCTAAAGGAATCTTTTCGTAACGCGCTAACACTCCGCAACGGCTTACCTCACCTAAACGCGGAAAAAAAAGGTTGAGGAAATACATAATCATTACACTCAAAAAAGTGTTCCAAAAACCCGGATTGTAACCTAAGGAGCGGAGTAATAATCGCCATCTTTCGCTTCTGAAATAATTACTTACCAAACCAATAATTAGTGGTGCCACTACCCAAAAATAATCTGCCCGTTTTATGTCATCAGCTACATGTTGTTTATCACTCGCGCTCATTTGCCCAACAAACCAATACACAAGTGCCACTCCTATTCCGAGCGAAACAACGAGTTTGATAATGTTGCCAAGATGCTTTTTCATTGGGTAGTGAATTAAATCACCTCATTTTACTTAATCAGTAATTTGATTGGAAGAATTTACGTGAACCGTAACAGGTTTGTGAACTTTGTATTCATCCATACTCACCATACAGTAAGAAATTACGATGATGATATCACCTACAGAAACTTTACGTGCTGCAGGACCATTCAAACAAATAGTTCCTGAGCCGCGCTCTCCTTTAATTACATAAGTTTCTAAACGCTCTCCATTGTTCACGTTCACAATCTGCACGCGCTCATGCTCTACCAGATTTGCGGCTTCCATTAAATTTTCGTCAACAGTGATACTGCCAATATAATTGAGGTCAGCCTGCGTTACTGTAACGCGGTGAAGCTTCGATTTGTAAACGGTTATAAACATAGCGGGCGAAAGTAAAATAATTTGAGAATTGGAATCAGCGGAGAAAATCTCACTCTTTCATTTTAAGCAGCAGTGTATTTGCTTCCACAAATGCCTTTTCTGTAACAAAAATTTCTTCCACTTCTCCATCGCTGTGGGCTTCAATAGTGGTTTCCATTTTCATAGAACTCATAACGAGCAATCCTTTACCTGACTGCACTTTGTCTCCTGCTTTTACCAGTACTTTCACAATCTCCCCGGGCATTGGAGCAATGTATCCGCCTTTTGCTGCGGCATTTCCCGGCTCGGTAAATCTCGGAACTTCTTTGAGGCGGAAGGTACCTGCCGATGGATGCTGAATGAAATACTCCGTTTCATTTTTAGTAATCACATATTTGTTGCGGTGGTTATCTATTTCTATAACGAAGAAACAATCGTCAACAGAAGAAAGCTTTACCTCATAATTTTCTTCGCCCACCTTCACTTCAAATTTTCCGTCCTGTTTATAGCGATACTCCAATCTCACATTGCCTGTGCCGAACTCCACCTCAAAACTTTGTGGCTGGTAAAGAATATTTCTCCAGCCATTGAGTGAATGCGAAAAGGACTCCTTGTTTTTTCTCAGTTCCCATTCATAGACCATAGCGGCTATAGCGGTTTCATGCAATGCACTCTCCGACACTAACTTTCTATAGGAAGAAAAATCACGTTCAATTAATTTGGTATCGAACGTTCCATCGATAAAATTCGGATGCTGAACCAGCTCCTTGAGGAAACCCATATTTGTAGTGATACCCAGAACAGGAAAACTCTCCAGTGCTAGTTCCATCTTTTGTATCGCGTTACTTCTGCTATCCGCTACTACAATCAGTTTTGCTAACATAGAATCATAAAACGCGCTCACCTCAGAACCCGATTCTATACCGGAATCTATTCTTGTAAAAAAATTAAACGGAGCTTCGGCATACAGAATTTTTCCTGTTGATGGGAAGAAATTATTCTCCGGGTCTTCCGCACAAATTCTGCATTCAATAGAATGACCGCGTTGCCCAAGCATTTCTGAATCAACATTCACCTCCACACCCATAGCTGCGGCAATTTGCATTTGCACCAAGTCAACACCGGTCACCATTTCCGTAACCGGATGTTCTACCTGCAAGCGCGTGTTTACTTCGAGGAAATAAAAATTCTTCTGTTCGTCTAAAAGAAATTCAACCGTACCGGCATTGGTGTAATTAACAGCTTTAGCAATTGCCAGAGCAGCTTCGCCCATCCGGGTGCGCAAATCTTCATCTAAACTTGGCGATGGACTTTCTTCAATTACTTTTTGATAGCGTCTTTGCATCGAACACTCGCGGTCAAAAAGATTTAAATGGTTGCCATGCTCGTCACCAAAAATCTGAAACTCAATATGTTTTGCTTTCGGAAAATATTTTTCGAGCAACAAACTTCCATCGCTAAAACTTTTTTCTGCTTCACGTTTTGCACTGTCAAAAGCAGCTTCCAATTCCTCGGCATTATTTACAATCCGCATTCCCTTTCCTCCGCCACCGGCACTTGCTTTTATCAAAACCGGATAACCGATTTCCTCTGCTTCATATTTTAAACGTGCAGCACTTTGCTCTTTTCCATTATAGCCCGGTACCACAGGAACACCCGCTTCAATAGCAATCTCCTTGGCTCTAATTTTCGAGCCGAGTTTTGAAATAACGTCAGCAGAAGGTCCAATGAAAATAATTCCTTCATCGGCACAACGTTGTGCGAACGAAGCGTTCTCAGAGAGAAAACCGTAGCCGGGATGGATAGCATCGGCTTCAGTTCTTTTAGCCGCTTCAATAATTTTGTTTTGGTCGAGATAAGATTCGCTCGCAGCATTTCCTCCTATACAAACTGCTTCGTCAGCTATCGTGGTGAACAAGGCTTTTCTATCTGCTTCGGAAAAAACAGCTACCGTTTTAATGCCCATTTCGCGCGCTGTGCGCATCACACGAATCGCAATCTCTCCGCGGTTGGCTATTAATATTTTTTTAATCGTCTTCATTGTTTCAATGTGAATGGTAAATGAATTACATTCTGAAAACACCAAACCCTTTGGCTCCTTCAAATGTTGTTTGATGAATGATATCTAAACATAACTTCAAATAATTTCTCGTTTCGCGCGGGTCAATTACTCCATCATCCCAAAGTTGTCCGCTGGCATACCAGGCATTGCTTTGTTTCTCCGCTTCTTTCACCATGTAACCTGCCATCGCTTTTCCTTGTTCTTCATCATATTGAATTCCCGATTTCTCTGCGGCTTGTCTGCCGATAGTTTGCATTACACCTGCTAACTGGTCGGGGCCCATCACCGCAATTTTAGAGTGCGGATAGCTGAAAAGAAATCTTGGCTTATACGCGCGACCGCACATCGCATAGTTCCCTGCACCATAACTTGCACCGGTGATGATGGTGATGGCAGGCACAGTGGAATTACTTACTGCATTAATCAGCTTCGCTCCGTGTTTTATTATTCCTTCTTCTTCATATTTCTTGCCGACCATAAAGCCGGTAATATTTTGCAGAAAGAGAAGAGGCGTATTGTTCTGATTACAAAGTTGAATAAAGTGCGCGCCCTTGTTTGCCGCTTCTGAAAACAAGACACCATTGTTAGCGATGATACCTATCTGATAACCATTGATTTTTGCATAACCGGTAATTAGTGTGCTTCCGTAAGCGGGTTTAAATTCTGAAAATTCACTCCCGTCAACTATTCGGGCAACTAATTCGCGCTGATCGAAGGGAATGCGAACATCAGCAGAAACAACTCCGAGGATTTCTTCACTGTCAAATTTGGGTTCAGGAATTTCATCCTGCGGATAGTACTTTGCTGTGTTTTTCAGATTCGAAACAATTTCTCTCGCCAATCTTATTCCATCCATTTCGTCTTCTGCCATGTAATCGCTAACGCCCGAAACCGTGCTGTGCATTTTTGCTCCGCCCAAACTTTCTTCATCGGTAATTTCGTTGGTTGCCATTTTTACAAGCGGTGGACCTGCGAGAAAAACCTTGGCTTCGTTCTTCACCATAATTACATAATCACTCATGCCAGGTATGTATGCGCCACCAGCTGTGCTGCTACCGAATACAATAGAGATAGTTGGAATTCCTTGCTTGCTTCGTTGCGTAATGCCTCTGAAGTTTGCTCCACCATAATTGAAAATCTTTGCCTGGTCCGGTAGATTAGCTCCTGCGCTCTCTACCATATTTATCATCGGCAATTTATTCTCTGTAGCAATTTCGCCAATACGTAAACCTTTTTGCAGCGTAGCATAATCAATCGCTCCGCCCTTAATCGTTCCCACGTTTGAATTAAGCATACACATTCTGCCACTTACAAAACCGATACCGGCTACCACTGTTCCACCGGTGCCGAATCCATCGGTTCCCCAACCGGCAAACGGACATAGCTCCATAAAAGGAGAATCGACATCAAGCAACAACTCAATTCTTTCGCGCGCTAAAAGCCGTCCTGCTTTTTTGGTGCGTGCTAAATATTTTTCTTCCCCCTGAAAGAGTGCTTCTTCTTGTTTGGCTTCGAGTTCAACGATTTTTTCTTTCATCAACGCCAGGTTGCGCTGATAGCTTTCGGAGTTGCGGTTTATTTTTGATTGAAATACTGACATACGGATTTGTGTGAAATTTCTTCGGTCAAATAAAATTGTTTTTTGAGAACAAAGTAAAAGAAACATCTTTCGGGCGTAAAGAATAAAAATGATTTTCATTGGATTCATTCTCGGCTTTATCGGTTACCTGCCCGTTGGCAATATCAATCTGACGGTGGTTCAGCTTTCGGTAAACGACAAACACCAGCGCGTTTGGCTCTTTATTTTGTTCGCTGCACTGATGGAATTTCTCTATTGTTTTTTTTCGCTCTATGGTTTAGAACAATTAATGCGCGAAGAAAGTTTGATAACCATTTTGAATTGGGCGGGTGTAGTTATTTTTCTCGCGCTTGGCTTGTTCAGTATTCTTCATAAAGTTCATTCCGATTCAGAACAGCAATTTTCTTCTGGTATAAAGCGCGGAGTGCTGATTGCTATTTTCAATCCGCTGCAAATTCCGTTTTGGTTAGTGTGGGGAATCTATGTGATGGACAAGGGCTGGGTGAAAAAGGAAATTTTCTCGATGGTGGTTTTCAGTTTGCTCTGCTCCTTAGGCACCATTGCTATTCTTTGGCTCTATTCTTTTGCCGGAAAAAAATTAGTAGCGCGATTGAACCTCAACGCCCTTTTTCTGAATCGCATGATTGGCGGCTTGCTGATTCTGCTTGCGGTTTTGCAAACAGCCAAGCTGCTGTTGCACTGAAATAATATCCTCTCACAATTTTTATTTTCGCCCCATGCAGGAAATTTTTGATAAAGCGAATTCGGTATTGGAAGAAATTAAAACGGCTGTGGCGGAAAATGCCGAGCAGGCGGAGCAGTTTCGTATTAAATATCTCGGCACCAAGGGAATTCTCAAAGACCTTTTCGGGGCTATGGCACAACTGCCCGGTGAACGCAAAAAAGAATACGGTCAGTTGATGAACACGCTCAAGGCGACTGCCGAAGCAAAGCTCGAAGAACTGAAATTGAATTTCGATTCGGGTAAATCTGCATCGAAAGAAATTCCTGATTTAACCGCACCGGGTTTTGATATTCCGTTGGGCTCGCGACATCCGCTGAGCATTGTCCGCAATAAAATCATCAGCATTTTTTCACGCATTGGTTTTGTGGTTGCCGAGGGACCGGAGATTGAAGATGACTGGCACAACTTTACCGCGCTCAACACGCCACAGGACCATCCAGCGCGCGACATGCAGGACACTTTCTTTTTGACCGAAGACAAAAACCAGATGCTGCGCACCCACACTTCATCGGTGCAGATACGCAAGATGGAAACCGAGAAACCGCCCTTGCGCTATATTTTCCCCGGGCGCGTTTACCGCAACGAAACTATTTCTGCGCGCGCACACTGCACCTTTCACCAGGTCGAGGGCTTGTATATTGACGAGAACGTTTCGTTTGCCGATTTGAAACAGACCATGTATTATTTTGCGCAGGAAATGTTCGGCAAGAATGTCGAAACGCGTTTCCGCCCTTCGTTTTTTCCTTTCACCGAGCCGAGTGCTGAGATGGATATTTCGTGTTTTGTGTGCGGGGGCAAGGGCTGCCCGGTTTGCAAACATTCGGGGTGGGTGGAAATTGGCGGCTGCGGAATGGTGGACCCTGCGGTGCTCGAAAACTGCAAGCTCGACCCTAAAAAATATTCGGGCTTCGCCTTCGGTATGGGTATAGAGCGCATTACCATGCTCAAATATCAAATCAACGACCTTCGCCTTTTCTTCGAAAACGATATTCGTTTTCTCAAGCAGTTTACTTCGGCCGATTAATTCGCTTGAGCGAATTTTTAATGATGGCTATGGTCTCCATGCTCATGCACGTGACCATGTTCTAATTCTACTTGATGCGCTTCACGCACTTCCACAATTTCGCCACTGAATAAAAGCGGTTTACCCGCGAAAGGATGATTCAAATCAACCGTAACTTTATCGAGAATGATGTTTACTATTCTTCCCTGAAATGGATTTCCGTTTTGGTCTTGTAGAGGAACTACGTTGCCAACGAATAACATTTCGTCCTGCACTTTTCCATCAACAGCAAAAACATTTTTGTCTAATTGAATTACGGCTTGTTCATCGTATTCGCCATAACCATCTTCGGCATTCAACGAAAAATTGAATTGGTTTCCTGCAATTAAACCTTCGAGGTTTTTTTCAAATTTATCTAACACATTTCCGTGACCGAATAAAAACGCAAACGGATTGTCTTTGTCCGCTGCATCTACTACTTGTCCGTTTGGTTCGTTTCTTAATTCATAGGTCAATTTAACCACAGTATTTGGCGCTGCTTTCATCTTTATATTTTATTTTTTAAGTGAGAAAATTTGTGAGAGGCGGGAAGATTTCAGCAGTGAAAACGTTCGGTTCTCTTACAAAATCAAAAGTAGAATTATTCTTTAGAAATCAAATTGCACTATGCAATCGGACATAGTTCTTCGCTCTTCTTCCAAAGTTGTTTGCCGAGTTCCTTATCCAATGCAAGTGCAGCGGCTTTTTTCTCTTTACACTTATCGAAATATTTTCCGGTTACACTTTTTACCTCGGGTGATGAAGCGAGATAAACCGAAGTCTTTGCGCCATCTTCCACACTGATGGCACCCAACGTTATAATTGACCAAAACAAATTTGAATACCACGAAGCATTTTTATTTCCAATCTGCGTTTTTACAAAACCCGGATGCAAACTATTCACTGTAATGTTTGTGTCTTTTAATCTATCGGCAAGTTCATTGGTGAAAAGAACATTCGCGAGTTTGCTTTGTCCGTATGCCTTCATTATGAAATAGCTTTTGTTCTTGGTGAACGATTCAAAATCTATTTTGCCTTGGTAGTGTGACCCCGAAGCCACGTTTACTATTCGCGCGTAATCAGATTTTTTAATTGTGTCTAGCAACAGATTCGTGAGAAGAAAATATGCGAAGTGGTTAGTGGCAATGGTCATTTCTAAGCCGTCTTCGCTCAAGGTAAAATCTGTAAATGTTCCGCCCGCATTATTAATGAGCACATCAATCACGCTCATTTCATTTTTAATTTCAGAAGCCAGTTTGCGAATTGATTTTTGTGATGAAAGATTGGCGAGAAAATATTTCACGTTCTTGTTTCCGCTTTCGGCAACAATTGTTTTTACGGCTTCTTCCGCTTTGTCTTTTCCGCGCGATACGAAATAGATATTCGCTCCTTGTTTGGCTAAAGCAATAGAAGTTGCTAGGCCGATTCCTGCGTTTCCTCCTGTAATAATTACGTTTCTTCCTTTCATAAAATGGATATGAGTTTTTCTTTTGGTGAAATAAATTGTCCGATGGCTTCTAACTGAAAATTGTTTTTTGCCGCCAGCGAAAGAAATTCCTTTTTGCTCTGCGCATCAACAGCAATCAATAAACCTCCGCTCGTTTGCGGGTCGCAGAGCGTGAGTAATGATTCACTTCCTATTCCTTGCACTTTACTTTCGTATGCTTTCCAGTTTCGCATCGTATTGTCAGCGTAGACGAACTTGGCGCACAAATCTTTTACGCCAGCCATCAAAGGAACTTTCGCATAATCAATTTCAGCAGAGAGATTCGCGCCTTCACACATTTCAATTAAGTGGCCGAGCAAACCAAATCCCGTAACATCAGTAAGCGCATGAACAAATTCGTGCTTACCTAATTCTTCGCCAAATGTATTGAGCATGCACATGGAATCAATCGCATGCTGAATTTCATTTTCAGAAAGTATTTCTCTTTTCAATGCAGTAGCCTGCATTCCTGTGCCGAGTGGTTTGGTAAGAAAAAGCAAATCGCCTTCGCGCGCTGTAGAATTTTGTTTCAGATTTTTTATGGGAACAATTCCATTTACAGCTAAACCAAAAAACGGTTCGGGTGAATCAATGGTGTGCCCACCTGCGAGAGCAACCCCTGCCTGAGCACAAATACTTTTTCCACCTGCAATAATTTGTTGGGCAATGGATGCAGAGATTTTTTCTGTCGGAAATCCGAGAATTGCAATAGCAAGAAAAGGCTTACCGCCCATAGCATAAACATCGCTCAGTGCATTTGCCGCAGCAATTTTTCCATAGGTAAAAGCATCGTTTACAATAGGCGTAAAAAAATCAACAGTGCTGATGAGTGCCGTGCCGTTTCCTAAATCATAAACAGCCGCATCGTCCTTTGTTTCATTGCCGACCAATAAGTTTTTCGAATGAAAATTTTCTCCTGTGTTCTTTAAAATTTCTTCCAACACAGCGGGAGCAACTTTACATCCGCATCCGCTGCCATGACTGAATTGTGTGAGTTTAACTTCGTTCATTTCTATGAAACGAAGGTGCATTTTTCTTTTTGCACTGTTCAATTGTCATAGAATTGTAAAAAAGTGAAGATTTCTGAAAAAAATGACAATTCTATGACAACAAGTTGGTGCCGTTGCATGTATGTTTGACCTAAGGTTAGGTTCCTTAAAAAACAATCAGCTTTGAACTAATGAAAACACGGTTGGTTGTACTCCCGCTCGAAAGGGCGGGAGTTTTTTTATTTGTATGAAGCAGTAGTTTATTTCCCGCTGTTATCAGTCAACGTTTTCTCTCCTTCATCATTTGCCTGTGCGCGCGCTTCGCGGTTGCAAACATTGTAGCTCCATGTGCCTTTGTAGTTTCCGCCTGTTGCCCATGTATAAACGCCCGAGCCGTGCATCATGCCGTTCAAAAAATCACCTTCGTATTTATCGCCCTTTGCTAAAACAAAAGTGCCTTTGCCCGTGCGGTTGTTACTCACGAACTCGCCTATGTAAACATCGCCATTGGCAAAACTCAATTTTCCGAATCCTTCTTTTTTATCACTTGCAAAATATCCTTCGAAAACATTTCCGTTGCGGTAAGTGTATTTGCCCTTGCCAACTTTAAGCCCGTTAATCAAATTGCCTTCATACACATCACCGTTGGCGTAATAAAGTTTTCCGCTGCCCATCATTTTATCGTGCACAAATTCTCCTATGTAACGATTTCCATTGGCGTAAGTGTAAGTGCCCTGTCCCTGCATTTCGTTATTGACAAAGGTGCCCGAATATTTATCGCCATTTACAAATTCGTAAATGCCGGTACCGTGCATGCGGTCGTCTTTCCAGTCGCCATAGTAAGCCGAGCCATCGCGAAATCCACCTCTGCCTGTACCATTACGCTGGTCGTTTTTCCAATATCCGGTGTAGATAGAGCCATCATGCATTTCCGCTTTTCCGTAGCCTTCCATTTTGCCGTCTTTCCAGTCCCCTTCGTAGGTGCCGTTAATAATTATAACGTTCGAGTTTTGCGCAGCTATGCCGAGCGCTAGAAAAATTAAAACGGTAATTGTGGTGCAAACTTTCTTCATAGTTATTACACGAACGCAATAGTAAAAGCATTTGTTTCGCTGCTAACCACAGATACAAAAAGCACTATGGAAAATATGTTGTGCAGCTTGTGTAGAATGAAGCGCACTCCTCTCTTTTCTCTTTTAGCGATGCACTAATTTTTATTTTAGCGCGCTTCAAATAATTATTCGAAACGCAAATCATGTTCAGTCAGTTAGAAAACCTAAAGGGAAAATTTATGGAGTTGGGCAAAACGCTCAGCGATCCTGCTGCTATGGCAGATATGAAACGCTATGCGCAACTCAACAAAGAATATCGCGAGTTGGAAAAAGTGGTGAACGTGTATGAGCAGTATCAAATGGTACAAGGCAATATTGACACCAACAAACAAATTATCAATACCGAAAGCGATGAAGAGTTTCGTGACCTTGCAAAAAATGATTTAGCACAACTTGAAACACAGAAGGAAAAAATAGAAGATGAACTAAAACAATTGCTTGTTCCTAAAGAACCCGAAGACGAGCGCAATGTATTGTTGGAAATTCGTGCAGGAACGGGTGGTGATGAAGCCTGTATTTTTGTGGGAGACCTCACGCGTATGTATACGCGCTACTGCGAAACGCTCGGCTGGCAGGTAGTAACTGCAAGTGCGAGTGACAGCGATAACGGTGGCTACAAAGAAATTGTGATGGAGATTACCGGTGAAAATGTTTACGGTAAATTGAAATTTGAAAGTGGTGTGCATCGCGTGCAACGCATACCGTTGACCGAAGCCAAAGGTCGGGTGCACACATCGGCAGTTACCGTTGCGGTATTGCCCGAAGCCGATGAAGTGGAAGTGTATATCAACCCTGCCGATATTCACATGGATGTGTTTCGTGCATCGGGTGCGGGCGGGCAGCACGTAAACAGAACAGAGAGTGCTGTGCGTTTAACACACTTACCTACCAATACAATCGTTGCTTGTCAGCAAGAGCGCTCGCAACATAAAAACCGCGAGCATGCGATGAAAATGCTTAAGACAAAAATTTATGAAAGCGCAGTGCGCAAACACGAAGATGAAATTGCTGCACGCAGAAAAACATTGGTGAGCACGGGTGACCGCTCTGCAAAAATCCGCACATATAATTATCCGCAAGGAAGAATTACTGACCACCGCATTAACGTGAGCGTTTATAATCTAGATGCTTTTATGAATGGCGAAATTGGCGAAATGATTGAAGGGCTTGCCGTAGCCGAGCAAACAGAAAAACTCAAAGAAAGCAACGTGATGGTGTAAGCATGCCTTACGCAAATTCAAATCTCTTTTTCATTTTCAAATAATTTTTACGATGCGCTTTCTCACTTTAATCTTCTGCCTTTTTGCTTTTGCGGTAGAGGCGCAGTATGGAAACAAATTCCACCTCAATCAAATTCAAACCATAGGCAGCCATAATAGCTACAAGAAGAAGCCCGACCCAAAAGTTTTTGCTTTTCTGATGAAGTTTAAACAGCGATTAGGTAAAGATTTGAATCCGGAAGGAATTGATTACGGACATCTGCCTTTCGATTCGCAGTTTAACTACTATCCCGTTCGCGGTTTGGAAATTGATATTTACAACGACCCGAAAGGCGGCACTTTTTACAAGCGCAGAATAAATGCTTTTGTGTGCGGGCTGAAACAAAAATCGGGTATTAAAGAATTGAAACAACCGGGGTTTAAAGTGCTGCACATAAAAGACGTGGACTATCAAACCAATTACTACACTTTCAAACAAGCGTTGACTACTGTAAAAAAATGGAGCGATGAACATCCTAAGCACATGACGCTCTTTATCAATATAGAAACCAAAGGTGATGGACCCGGAGATGTAAACGGACTGCTTCGCTTTTTCGGATTTAAGCGTAGTATAAAATTTGATGCCGCAGCCTGCGATTCAATAGATGCAGAAATAAAATCTGTCTTCGGAAATGATTTGAAAAGCATTCTAACCCCCGATAAAATCCGCGGCAAATATCCTTCACTCAACGAAATGGCTACACACAATGATTGGCCTATGCTCGATAGCTGTCGAGGAAAGGTCATCTTTATTATGGAAGGTGATGCGGAAAAAACTTATCCGGTTGGTCATCCTTCGTTGCAGGGCAGAGCCATGTTTTATTATGCCGAGCCTGGAAAACCCGAATGCGCTTTTGTAATTAAGAACGGTTCAAAGAGCGAGAAAGAAGAAATAAAAGAGTTGGTGAAAAAGGGCTACATCGTTCGCACCCGTGCTGACGGTGACACCCGCGAAGCCAGAGAGAACGACTGCACATCGCGCGATGCCGCTTTTGAAAGCGGAGCGCAAATTATTTCTACCGATTACTATAAGCCCGATTTGCGTTGGAGCACTTACACGGTTAGCTTTCCTCCGGGTAAAATTGTGCGCTCCAATCCTATAAACGCTCCCACAGGAGTAAAGGAATTTGAAATTAAGGAGTAGGTAGCTCCACATACGAAAATATTCCCATCTTATTCTTGCTCTAAAAAGAATTCTATAAAATCGAAACTGCGCCTTATCTTCGGTCACAATTCAAACGAATATGAAAAAGAATTTACTCCAATTCAACATTGCGCTAACTGTTGCGCTGTTTGCTTTATTAGCTGTAAGTAGTTGCAAAAAAGAAACTACGCCAACTACTTCAAATAACAACACTAACACCACCCAGCCCGAGTATTTCTTGCAAGGAAATTTTGACGGTGCTCCTGTGATGTTGCAGGGAACTCCGGAGGCGTTCACCACTTCGCTTGATTATGTTGACAATCATGACAATCACGATGGAGATGATGATGATGACGATGATAACACCGCTCTTGTAACCGGAACGCGTTGGACAACTACCGATGGTGGCACCGCTGTAAGAACACACGGTTCTATAGAAGTTAGAAAAGTAGTTATCCGTGTTTTTATAGCACCTTATCCTACATCACAAGAACATTTTGATATGCTTGCTCCAAGAACATTTTCTTTTGTTGATGGAAACAATCAAGATGGTGGCTATGTAACCTTCCGCGACAATGCAGGGGTTCTGTGGACTTCGAATGGCGACCAAACAGGTAGCACAATTACCATCACTTCTCGTGGAGAATACGTAGGTACATCAACAAAATTTGCAGGAACGTTTACGGCAAAAATGTATGACGGCAACGGCAACTCTAAGTTGTTGAGAAATGTAAGCTTTAGCGGATTGGCAGGTTTGTAATTTTCATTGACAAAAAATTTTTTAGGGGCATTGTTGCCCCTTTATTTTCTAACAAAGCGAAACTATTTTTTTAGCATACCGTAAACCAAAACACCTTCAATCAACTCGCGTATGAAAAAAATTGACCCAACCTTAGTGCCTCACTGGCCTATTAACGAAACTAAATAACGATTGCTGTAAAAGGCAATTTCAAGAATCAAGTACCCGCGTAAGAGCCGTAACTCCTAGAGCGGGTTTTGGATTTTTATAGGGTAAGCTTCTCTTTATTCAATCTCTCCTCAATACTCCAAAGAATAAACGCTCCGACAAAACATATAACCGACATGAGCGCAACTGTGTAAATAATGTTGTCGCTCTTATGAAAAAACGGAAGCGTGAAAAAGCCGATTAAGCAAAGCCGCAGAAAAACATTGATAACGAAAAAAATGCTTCCTGCTCTTCCAATTACAAAATTAGGAACGTGATGAAACAGATAGGTGATGCGCTGAATTCTGATAGCAGCGTTGCAACTGCCTATTACAAAGTTGGCGAGAAAAAACAGCGGCAATATTTTATTGACCACCACGACCGAATACATGATGCCCGCAACCACACTCAATACAATTATTCCGCGCACTGCGTTTTTCTCTCCGAAGATTTTAGTGGTGAGAAACCCTGCGAGTAAAGCTCCGAACGAAAACGCCATATCGCCAAAGGCATAAACATCTCCGCCCTGTTTCAAAAATGTATTGACATATACAGGCTGCACGTAAGTGCCGAAAATGAGAATGGTCAAAAACACCAGCAGCGAAGAGTTTCCGAAATGAAAAATGGCGGGATGCTTTTTCAAAAAGCCCAAACCCACTTTAATTCTTTCGCACAAACCGGCAGTGTCAATTTTTATTTCTGCAACGGAGAAAGAACGGATGTTATAGATAATGACAAAGGCAATTACATAGGTGGCTGCATCAATGGCAAATATTTCGTGAATCTTCCATGCACGAAAACTAAATGGAAGTGAAATATTAACCCCGAAAAAGTTTAGATGATGGTCAATGCCCGTTAAAAGAATGGCGGCAAGTGCCCCGGAAATAGTAAAGGTAAGTTGTCCCTGAATTTCGAGGAGCGATGTAATGCGCTGATAGTTTTCTTTCGAAGTTATTTGCTGCGCATAAGCATACAGATTGGGAAAGTGAATGTTGTAGATGAAAGCAGTAGTGGCAAAAACACTTACCACCAAAAACCAGGGCAGCGAATTGTTTTGAAATCCAATCAGTGAAATGCCTGTGAGAATGAACAAACCAACAATATTCATCACCAGAAAAATTTTTCTGCGGTTGTATTTGTCAATGAGTGTGCCTGCATACAAACCCCAGACCAACGAAATGGCGGTAATCAAAAAATATGCTTTGCCGAAAAGTTCTTCGCGGTGAATAATGCTGGTGAAATACCACGGAATAGCCAGCATAGAAATGCCCTGTGAAATTCCAGAGATGGAATTAGCGAGAAGCAGAAGATATATGGCGCGTGAGTTTTTCATAAGCCCCCAACCCCCAAAGGGGGCTTAATACAAGTTTTGTGCGAATATATTTATGCCCATGAGCAACGAAAACTAAATTGCAGTTAACATGGACAAAGAGATTTACGAAAAGCTTTGCAGTTTTTGCGCGTATCAGGAACGATGCGTGCATGATGTGCAACAGAAATTATTTAAGCTAAAAATAAAGAAATCTGATTTTGAAAAATATTTAGTCCAACTACAAGAAGACAATTTCTTGAACGAAGACCGCTTTGCAAAAGCGTTTGTAAGTGCACATGCAAAAAAGAAATGGGGCAAGGCGAAAATAAAATCGGCACTTTATACCAAACGCATAAGTGCAGCGGTAATAAAAAAGTATCTCGATGATTTAGACGAAGGCGATTATCATGAGCAAATAAAAAATGCCGCAGAAAAAAAATGGGGAAGCATTAAGGGCAAAACCGAACGCGACAGAAAAACAAAACTGCTTCGGTTTTTATTGAGTAAAGGTTATGAAATGGGTTTGGCTAGCGCAGCGGTGAAAGAAGTAGCGGGGAAGTAAAGATTGTATTCTGTTTTTTTCAGCTGTTTTGATTTTTCGTCAGAATAATCTTTAGGACGCTTCTTAAACTTACATAACCATATTTTAGCTTTGCGGTCTAATCCGAATCAACTTAATGCCACTAATTCTAAACATCGAAACATCTTCTCCTGTTTGCTCTATTTGCCTGGCACAAGATGGAAAGCTACTTGGCTATCGTGAAACCACTGAAGCCCATTCACATGCGCATCTGCTCACCACCATGATTGATGAACTGTTGAACGAACACAAAATTACTTACGCTCAAATCGAAGCAGTAGCAGTAAGTTCGGGTCCCGGTTCTTATACAGGTTTGCGAATTGGCGTTTCTGTGGCTAAGGGTTTATGCTACTCGCTTGACATACCGTTGCTCTCCGTTCCAACCCTGCAAAGCATTGCCGAAAACATGCGGCAGCGTACGGATTATTCATTATCTTATTATTTAACTCTCATGGATGCTAAAAGAATGGATGCTTTCGTATCTATATTTGACCAACAAGGAAAAGAAGTTCTTTCAGCAAAAGCAGTGACTCTTGATACAAATTTTGTCAATGAAATTTCAGGTTTTGGACAAGTAGGAATAGGAGGAAATTGTTTAGAAAAATGCAGAACAGTATTTGACAATAGTTTTGTTTTTGTAGAAAATACAGATTGCACTTCGCGAAGCATGATTGGTATTTCCGAAAAAAAGATGGCAGAGAAAAGATTTGAAAATACAGCCTACTTCGAACCGGTTTATGTAAAAGAATTTGAAGTAAAAGTCAAAAAAAATATTCCATAAAGAATTTCAATAACCCCTTAAAAAACAATCGCCATGTCAGCAAAAGCAAAACTCGCCAAGGAAACTTTGGTAATAGGAAAAGACAACGGAGGACAGATTAAACTGGAATATGCAAAACTGCGCAGAGCCGTGCTTACGCTTCGTTCATTGAACCATCCCCTTCGCAAACAGATGCTTGTTCTCATTGAACAGAAAAAGAAAATCACCGTTACCGAAATTTACGACATTCTTAAATTGGAACAATCGGTTGCATCGCAGCATTTGGCTATTATGCGAAGGGCTGATGTGGTAAGCACTACCCGTCAGGGCAAATTCATTTTCTATTCTGTCAACAAAAAAAGAATAGAAGAAGTAACTGAATTGGTAGAGCAATTGGCACAAAAAGGATAAAACTTAGCTGTTTAAACATTATAAAATGTCCTGATTTTATCGGGACATTTTTTTTGTACTTCATTCATTAAGTCTAACTTTATTTTCCCTAAATCCCATTACAGCATGAACTCGTCTGTTGAATCCCTTATTCACGGAAAGAATCTTGGCGTATCCGGAAAAACTCTCCGTGCGCTTGCTCATCCGCTTCGTATGCATTTAATTGCATTTATTGACGAACACGGTAAAATCAATGTCAACAAAATTTATCGTTCGCTTAAACTGGAGCAATCGCTCACCTCGCAACATTTGCGAATTTTGCGTGACGAAAAGCTGGTCCTCACAACCCGTGAAGGCAAATTTATTTTCTACTCGGTCAACTATTCCCGCATAAAAAGGATTGTAGAATTGCTGGATGGGTTTTTCGCCTCTTGAAAAGCGAATCTTTTCGGATAGATTTGCCGCCTAATTTTTTTCCATGAACATTCTTGCGCTGGCTGATTTTGTACAACATCAAACCGATGGTTGTGTGGTTATTGATACCCGTTCTTCCGAAATTTTTTGTGATGGCTTTATTGAAGAATCACTTTCCATTCCATACGGAGAAAACTTTTTTACGTCTTTGCAAGAGCTAACCGAAGATGAACAGAAACTTCTTTTTGTAGCTGATGAAAAAGAAATTGCGGCAATCACTAAAGCAATTAAAAATGCGGGTGTGTTAAACACTATAGGATTTTTAGAAGGCGGTTTTGAAACCTGGGCAAATGCCGGAAAGAAAATAGATATGCTCATTAACATTGAAGCCGATGAGTTTGCTATAGACTATCACTACGATGAATTTTTCCTGATTGATATTCGCACGAAAGAAGAGTTTGATGCAGAGCATGTGGAAGATTCAGTAAACATTGTGCTGAACGATTTGCCTCAAATGGTGGTGGAGTTGGAAACTACCGACAGTTATTATTTATACGCCAACACATTTGCCGAGGCGGTAACTGCGGCTTCGCTTTTTAAACAAACAGGTTTTGAAAGAGTGCGTGTAGTAAATTCCACTTATGAAGATTTGAAACAAGCCAAGCTTCCGTTTTATAAAAAGAAAAAAGAAAAATCGGGTTCTGATTTTTCAAATAATTAATTGCATTCCGCATCCATGAATTTCTCGAACCTTCAGCGTAAAGAATTTGTTCAACAACTAACCACCACGCCATTCGATTTGCTGGTGATAGGTGGTGGAATTACCGGTTGCGGTATTGCACTTGATGCCGCATTGCGGGGAATGAAAGTTGCGCTGATTGAAAAAAATGATTTTGCATCGGGCACGAGTTCTCGCTCTACCAAATTGATTCACGGAGGCCTTCGCTACTTAAAACAACTGGAAATAAAATTAGTGCACGATGTAGGCAGTGAACGTGCAGTGGTGCATCGCAACGCACGGCATATTGTTATTCCCGAAAAAATGTTATTGCCGATTGTAGGAGATGGTTCGCTTGGAAAAAATTCTTCTTCGGTTGGATTGCTTGTTTATGATTTGCTGGCAGGAGTAAAAAAAGATGAGCGCAGAAAAATGCTCGACCGTCACGCCACGGTTAAAGCAGAACCTTTGCTTGCCTTCGATAAATTAGTCGGTGGTGGTTTGTATTTTGAATACCGCACCGATGATTCCCGACTGACAATTGAAATAGCAAAGAGCGCTCATGAAAACGAAGCGGTGTTGCTGAACTATGCCGAAAGCAAAAGTTTTGTGTATGACGATTCGAAAAAAATCATCGGAGTAAAAGTGTTCGACAAAATTTCGAATGCCGAATTTGAAATACGCGCAAAGACTATCGTAAACGCCTGCGGACCATGGGTAGATTTATTGCGCAAGGAAGACAACTCACTAAAAGGCAAACGCCTGCAACTGACCAAAGGAGTTCATATCGTTTTCCCCTATGAAAAACTGCCATTGAAGCAAGCCGCGTATTTTGATGTAGGTGACGGCAGAATGATTTTTGCCATTCCGCGCAATCGAATTACGTATGTAGGCACTACCGACACGGTTTACAATCAGAACTTAGATAAGCCGCAATGCAACAAAGAAGATGCGCAGTATTTGCTCAATGCCACTAACAAAATGTTTCCATCGGTTGGTTTAAAAGCAGAAGACATTGTTTCAAGTTGGGCGGGCTTGCGACCGTTAATTTATGAAGAAGGAAAGTCAGCATCTGAACTTTCGCGCAAAGATGAAATCATGATTTCTCCTTCGGGTTTAATTTCAATTGCAGGCGGAAAATTGACGGGCTACCGTTTAATGGCAGAGAAGATTGTGGACTTGGTTTCGAAAAAATTGAAACGCGACTTCGGTAAATGCAAAACAAAAAAGTTCAGATTGAGCGGTGGTGAGTTTAAGAACGAGGAAGAATTTCAAAAAGGGTTAGCACAATTTTTAGATGAAGCAAAAAGCTATAGTGTGCCAAATGAAAAAATTCGAGAATGGTTTTTTAGATATGGCACGAATACTTCTAAAGTTCTTTCCAACACATGTAGTTGCGATTCCCTTTTTTTAAAGCAAGAAGAAATATTTGAAGCTGCCGAAATACTTTACTGTTTGGAACATGAAATGATTTTCAATATTTCTGATTTTCTGATTCGCAGAACAGGGAAATTATTTTTCGACAGAATAAATTCCGAGTCACAAATTGAGCTATTCAGCAATTGGCTTTCAAGATGGTTTGCTTTAGATGAATCTTCTTCTACTAAGAATCTTTCAAGCGTAGCAGAAGAATTTAAAGCGGCTGTTACTTTCAGCTAATTATTCAAACTCCAGCATCACCTGATTCTTCTCCACTGCTTTACGCAATTCAACGTTCACCTTTTTAATTTTTCCATCGCGTGGCGACTTGATTACGTTTTCCATTTTCATGGCTTCGAGAATCAAAAGCGTGTCACCTTTTTTTACTTCATCGCCTGTGTTTACCGAAACATTGATAATAAGCCCCGGCATTGGCGCTTTGAGTAATTGAATAGCTGAAGAAGTTTTTACACTGATGCCAAGTTGCTGCAATAGCAAATCATTTTTGTCTTTTATCGAAACCTCATAATCATTTCCGTTTACATTCAGCACCATCGTTTTTTCTTCGGCATTAAAACTGATGAGGGTAGCGTTGTAACTTTTGTTGTCTTTAATAATGTGAAACGTATCGTTTCGCAATTCAAGTAAATCCCAATCTACCGCAGTTCCGTTGAGCGAACTGCCGTGTACTGTAAACTCCTGCTTGCCATTGATGGTTGCTTTTATCATGCCACAAGTTTATAAAAATCGTTTGATGTCAACTTCCTTCATCAAGTTCTCTCCATTCAAAAGATGCTCGGTAAAATGTTTTGCAAAATACGGAGCAAGCGAAATTCCTTTCGTTCCCATGCCGTTAAAAATCCCCACGTTCGAATTCTCGGGATGGAAACCAATAAACGGTCTGCGGTCTTTCACCGTTGGTCGAATGGCTCCCTTGTGGTCAACAACTTCAAATGGCGAATTCAAAATTGCTGTCAGATTGCCTAGTAATTCATCTTTCCCTTTTTGACTTGGCAGCGCATCATCAAAAGACCATTCGTGTGTTGCACCAATGTAATAGAGGTTCTTTTTCCGCATAGGCATTATCAAAACTTCGCCATTGATAATTCTATCAGGGTAAAAATTTTCAATGCGCACCACCAAACATTCGCCTTTTGCCAATTGAAACGGAAGGAATTTGAAATAAGGATTTTGAATAGCTCCTGCTCCTTCACAAAAAATTATCCGCGTTGCCTCCTCTCCTTTATAACTCACCAAGTCTTTCTCTACAACTAATTCACTGAACAAAAACTTTTCGTTGAGCAGCATATTCTTCTGCTCCAAATATTTTCGGTAGTGCAATAAAAACTTGTCGCTGTCTAATCTGCTTCCGCCATTAATTTCAAACGTGCCGAAATCATTTTTTACTTTCTCTTTATCGAGGTCAATGATGTTTTCGTTTTTGAGATAGGCAATATACTCTGGCGATGCACAGCGTGCACTCCAATCGTTTTGCGCCTTTACCGATTCGAAAATTTTCAAGAAGAGCGCTTCATGAAAAAAACTATCGCCAAACAATTCTTCAAACTCACGATATGTTTTTTCCACCAACGGAATCAACTCATCTGCCAGCCATGTTTTTACAAATCGTTTTCCGGTAATAGGTTTAATAACGCCACCCGCAATATGGCTTGCCGATGAAGGATTGAATTCATCTATCACTAAAATTTTCTGATTGGCTTTGAGCAAAAACCACGAAAGCATAGAGCCGGCTATGCCCTGCCCTACAACTATAAAATCGTACATGAAAGAATTGATGAAGATTTAAATATCAAGTTCGGCTTCTGGTTTTTCATCACCGGGTTTGTAGTTTTTCTTAACCTGGTCAATGAAAATTTGCGCGGGCTTAAAAGCCGGAATGTAATGTTCGGGTATCACGATAGACTCGTTTCTCGAAATAATTCTGCCGATTTTTTGCGCGCGCTTCTTCGCAATAAAACTTCCAAAGCCTCGCACATAAACGTTCTCTCCATTCTTTACGGAGTTTTTCACTTCCTTAAAAAACGATTCAAGCGTCAGCAACACATCCGTTTTAGGAACTCCGGTTTTGTCGGCTATTTGCGATACAATGTCAACTTTTCTCATAGCGTGGTGTTTTAGTGTGATACAACTTGTAAGTAAAATTGTTGCATAAAGGTGAGAAATATTTTTTCAAAGAAAAACTTTCTTCTTTGTGGCTTCTTCATGAAAAAATCATTTGCCTCTCTTTTGCTTCGATGGCACGAAAACGAAAATACCCGCTCCATGCCATGGAAAGGCGAAAAAAATCCATACTATATCTGGCTGAGTGAAATTATTTTGCAGCAAACGCGCGTTGAGCAAGGGCTGCCATACTTCCTGCGTTTCAAAGAAAAATACCCCACGGTAAAACATTTGGCTAATGCCAAAGAAGATGAAGTTATGCGGCTGTGGCAGGGCTTAGGTTACTACTCCCGTGCGCGCAATCTTCATGAAACCGCAAAAAATGTTCAGCAGAATTTCAAAGGAAAATTTCCTGAAACTTTTGAGGAGCTAAAAAAGCTCAAAGGCGTTGGCGATTATACTGCTGCGGCTATTTCCTCTTTTGCCTTTGGTGAAAAAAAAGCGGTGGTTGATGGAAATGTAATTCGTGTTCTTGCCCGCGTGTTTGGCGTTGAAACAGGTTTCGATACTACCGAAGGCAAAAAACAATTTGCTGCGCTTGCGGAGCAATTGATTGATGAAAAAAATCCTGCGGCTTATAATCAAGCTATCATGGATTTTGGCGGAGTGATTTGCTCACCCAAAAATCCAAAATGCGGTGAATGCCCTTTCAACAAAATTTGTGTGGCAAAGGAGATGGACTTGATTGCTGTTCTTCCCTATCGTGAAAAGCGAACCAAAATCACCGAGCGGTATTTCAATTACTTAATCATCAAAAGCAAAAAGGAAATCTTCATTCAAAAAAGAACGGGTAACGACATCTGGAAAAATCTTTACGAATTGCCTTTGATTGAAACTCAAAAACCGCTGAAGAAAAACATCAAAGAAACCATCGGCAAATTTCTCGGCACAAAAAACTTTTCGATGGTGTCAGGAACTAAAGAAATTTCCCAAATGCTTTCGCATCGCAAAATTCATTTCCGATTTAGAGAAATTGAATTGAAAAATTTCGATTCGTTTAAGCTGAACAATTCGAAAAAGGTAAAACTTAAAGCGCTCGCTCGGCTGGCTTTCCCCAAAACCATCCATTTGGTTTTGCATGAAAACTCTTTACTTTAGACATCCGAAAAAATTTTATCACACACAAAACTTAGAGTTATGGTTAACAAAGTATTCCTCATCGGACGATTGGGCAAAGACCCGGTTATTAAACATTTTGAAAACGGTGGCGCCATTGCCGAATTTTCGTTGGCAACCAACGAAAGTTATAAGGACAAAGACGGTAATTGGAAAGACATTACCGATTGGCACAACATTAAAGTCAGCAACAAATTTGCCGCAGAGCGCGCAGAAAAGAATTTGAAAAAAGGTATGCAGGTTTGGATTGAAGGAAAAATACGCACCCGCGAATACGATGATAAAGACGGTATCAAAAGAAGAACCACCGAAATTATCGTTGACAATTTCCGTATGCTCGGAAGCAAAGAAGGTGGCGATGGCGGCTCTGGAAATTACACTTCATCATCAAACAATAGTTCATCGGTAAATGAAGAAGCACCTGCGGCATCTTCGGCACCTGATGATGATTTACCATTTTAGATTTTAAGCAATAGTGAATGGTGAAAGCATTGCTTTCACCATTCACTATTTTCTATTTACTACCTATGGATCATCCCGTCAGTTTGCAAATATTTCTTCAGTCGCTAATCAACGCGCCTACTACTTCTGTATTTGTTGCCAACTGCATTATTCTCTTTTTAATTGTTTGTTCGGCAATCATGTCTGCCAGTGAAATTGCTTACTTCTCATTGAGCAATGTAGAAGTAGATGCCCTGCGCGAAAGCGAAGATGCTGCTGATAATCGCGTTGGAAAATTATTGGATAAGCCGCGCTATCTTCTTTCTACAATCCTTATCACAAACAACCTCGTTAACATTGGTGTAGTTGTTACTTCCTATTATGTTACTAAACGCATGTTCAACTTTCACGATGTACTGTTGGGCAGTTTTGTGTTACCTGCTTTCGTAATTGAATTTTTATGGAACATCATCATCGTTACTTTTTTCCTCGTGCTTTTTGGCGAAGCCACACCTAAAGTTTACGCCACCCACAACAAATTGAAAATTGCCCGCGCCATGAGTGGCGTGCTCAACCTGATGATAAAATTTATGCAGCCCGTAAATTTCGTTTTGGTAGGTGGTACGCAGTTCATTGAAAAAAGATTGAAGCGCCACAATGCCGAAATTGATATCGAGGAAATAAACAAGGCAATTGAAATTACAGTAGAGAAAAAAGAATCTAAACAGGATGCGAAGTTGTTGAAAGGAATCGTTCACTTTGGAAATATTACCGTGAAACAGGTGATGCGTCCGCGCAGCGAAGTGATTTCTATTGATTACGATTTCAATTTTACCGAGCTTATGAGTTTTGTAAAAGAAAACGGATACTCCCGCTATCCTGTTTTTAAAGACAATCGAGATAACGTGGTGGGAGTACTCAACATAAAAGATTTAATAGAACATTTGAATCAGGATGAAGCATTCGGTTGGCAGAGCATGGTTCGCGAACCGTTCTTTGTTCCTGAAACAAAAAAGATTGACGACCTGCTGCGCGAAATTCAGCAGAACAGAAAACACTTAGCAGTAGTAGTTGATGAATTCGGTGGAACCTGTGGCATTATTACACTCGAAGATATTGTGGAAGAAGTGGTAGGTGACATCACCGATGAATTTGATGAAGCCGTTGATTCGGGTTTTAAAAAAATTGACGACAAAAACTTTTTGTTTGATGGCAACACACCATTGAACGATGTTTGCCGTTTAATAGAAATTGAAATTGATTTCTTTGATACAGTGAAAGGAGAATCGGAAACACTTGCGGGCTTATTACTGGAGCGAGTTGGCAGAATTCCGAAAAACGGAGAGGAAATAAAATTGCTCAACTATAAGTTCACCATTATATCAGTACTGAATAACCGGATTGAAAAAGTGAAAATCACAAATGAAGTTTAATATCAAAAATCAAAGTTCAAAGTCCAAAGTTCAAACAATGCACTTCCTTTCTTTGATTTTTATTCTTTGTTCTTTGCTCTTAAGTTCTTGTCATGGCGATTATGTTCCCAAACAAAAAGCATATCCGCGGGTATTTTTTCCGGAGAGAAAATATGAATTGTATGACCCGAGGGAATACCCTTTCAAATTTGAGAAACCTGTTTACACGGTTGTAAGTCGCGATACCACTTATTTCAGTCAGCGATTGCGCGATGACCAGTGCTGGCTCAATGTTTATTTCCCTTCGCTCAATGGCGTTATCAATCTTACCTATAAAGACATTGACAAGAACATGAGTTTAGAACGGCTTATTGAAGACGCGCATAAGCTTGCGTTCAAACACACCAAAAAAGCAAACTACATTGATGAAATAAAAATTCCGAATGAGCATGGCGTAGGCGGAATTCTCTATGACCTTGGCGGAGATGCTGCAAGTAACGTTCAGTTTTTTTTGACTGACAGCAACAAACATTTTATTCGGGGAGCGCTTTATTTTTACAACCAACCCAATGCCGATAGCATGGCTCCCGTGCTTGATTTCGTAAAAGCAGATATGCGGCAGATGCTGAAGACCTTTGAATGGAAATAATTCATTCCGAATTCTTCAATTCTCAATTCGTCTCATTTCATATATTCGCACCCCGACCGCAAGGCACACTTGCATTTCAATATCACTTCTAAAATTTCTTACAGCGTATGCCAAAGAACGCCTCGATTAAGCACACCCTCATCATCGGCTCGGGACCT